>PKDZ01000015.1 GCA_002862785.1 Flavobacteriales bacterium | reverse complement strand
TGATTCAGGCCCTCACCGAACGGATTGGCCTGTCTCCTTGGAGCGCTTACGACAGCCTCGACCTCGTCGCCTTGAGCATTGCATCCGATCTCGTCGAGGTCACCGGGGAAAACCGGATCCTGCTCCACCATGGCCTGAAGACGGTCTCCCGAAACTCTCGGCCGGGCATCCGCGCGCTGCTCCAAATTGTCCATTGCACGCCGGACTACCTGACCGTGCGGGACATCATTTCCCGCATCAGTCCGCGCATCAACGCGGCCGGACGGATGTCCCGGGCCACAGAGGCCGTTGATTTGCTGACCGCACGCAACGAGCAACGCGCCGCCGAGCTGGCCATGAACCTGGACCGGCTGAACAACATCCGGCGGTCTTACGACGAACAAGTCACGGCGGCCGCGATTCAGCAACTCGCCAAACGCCCCCAATTCCAGCACATCAACATCGTCTGGGGCCAAAATTGGCACCGAGGCGTCATTGGAATTGTGGCCACGCGTCTCATCGAACACCGCTATCGGCCCAGCATCGTCATCAGTGACGACAACGGCGTCTTGGTGGGCAGTGCCCGGTCGACCCCGGGATTGGACATCCACGCCCTCATTCGAGAATGCAAGGAGCACCTGATCCAATATGGTGGACATGCCATGGCGGCCGGAATCACAGTCAAGCCGGACTCCGCTGAAGCCTTCGCCCAAGCGCTCGATGTGGTGGTGGGGCGTGAGCTGGCCTCCGTGAGCAAGAGGGAACCCCGCCATTATGACATGGAGGTCTCCATTGCCCAATGCACACCCGACCTCCTGCGCCGTCTGCGGAAATTTGAACCCTTCGGCCCGGGGTCGCCGGCACCTGTCTTCCTCTCTCGGGATGTGCGGCTGACGAAAGCCCCACGTCAGGTCGGACAGGAAGGCCGTCATCTGAGGCTGTCCATGGATGCCGGAGAGGGACGTTCTCTCGATTCCGTCGGATTTGGCATGGGCCACCGGCACGCTGCTCTCGCCGCCGCCGAGTCCGTGGATGTCGTCTTCCGCGTGGAAACGGAATGCTATCGAGGAGTCCTGCAGCCGCGAATCACCCTTCTCGACTTCTGGACGGATCGCCACTGAGTGGTTTCACGGCCGAGAGCCGGCCGACTCGATGTCCTCTTTGGCCGGATTGAGAATGGCGGTCTTGAAGTGCTCGGAGATTTTGAAGACCCGGGATGACACCGACATTTTTCGGCGAAGCAGGTCTCTTTCCTCTTCCAGTGGATTCTCCGACGTGGACGGATCCTCGGCCATCTCCGCCAGCCGCCGCGTGATGCGGGCACCCTCAAAATGGGCTTCGTCCAGCATCAGCCTCAGCAGGGCGCCTCGCATGGCTTCTTTCAGGTTCTGCTCCTCCGTCTCCGGGCGGATTCCGTGACGCTTGGTCCAGTTTTCGCTCAGTCCGAATTCGGAAATGGCCAAATCCGCCATCAGCTCGGCCACCTCGGTCTCGGAGGAGGCGAAATCCTCCAAACCGGGAATGTGGCCTTCCCCCATCTGTTCCCGAAAATGCCGCAGAACACCGTCCACCACAGGGTGACGGATGGCCACGGCCATGTTGTCCAATTCGGTGATGAGCACCTCGGCAAGGGTCACTTCCACCGTGGACGGCTCCGCGCCATCCGCCGCTTCGGTGGTCAGTTCCTGAGCGTTCCCGTCTTTGTCGGCTGGCTCGGCCTTGACCTCGGGGGGCACCTCCACGGTGACATGATGGCGGCCATATTGAAGCAGCAGGCGGAGCAGGTCCACCTCGCGCCCTCCCCGGCCGACTCGGCCGATCAGCCGGGGGGCGCTGAAGGGAGCGTCCACCTCCGGCGCCAGGGAAGGCAGTGGGGCTTTGGCCTTCTTCTCAAGGAGGTTCCGCGCTTGGCGGCCGAGTTCGGCCAAGAGGTCGTCGACCTGCATGCCGAGCCGGCGGGCACTTTCCTGCACATAGACCGTGCGCTTCAGCTCGTCGGGCACCTCGGCGATGCTCTTGACGACGCTCCGAACCAGCTCCGTGCGCTTCAGCGGATCGCCTTGGGCCTCCTCGTCGAGCAGATCAATCTTGAAGCGGATGAAGTCCTGGCTGTTCTCATCGAGCCACGCCATGAGCTCCTCCTGGCCCATCAGCTTGGCAAACGTGTCGGGGTCCTCGCCATCCGGTAGGACGGCCACCTTGACGTCGAGCCCCTCTCCCAGCACGATGTCCACCCCGCGGATGGCGGCGCGCAAACCGGCCGGATCTCCGTCGAAGAGCATCGTGATGTTCTTGCTGAACCGGCGCAGCAGACGCACCTGCTCGACCGTGAGGGCGGTGCCGGAGCTGGCCACCACATGCTCGATGCCCGCCTGGCGCATCGCCATGACATCGGTGTAGCCTTCGACCAGGATGGCCCGATCCGCCTTGACAATGGCATTGCGGGCGAGGTGAATGCCGTACAGCGCCCGGGACTTATCGTAGAGCGGGCTCTCCGGGCTGTTGACATACTTGGGGACCTTCTTGTCGGTCTTCAGCGTTCGGCCGCCAAATCCGATGAAGCGACCCGTCACATCCCGGATGGGGAACATCACCCGGCCCCGATAAAAGTCATACAGGGTCCCGTCCTCGCGCTTCTTGCACAGTCCGCTCGACAGGAGCCATTTCTCCTGATAGCCGGCCTTGCCCGCAGCTTGGGCCAAGGCACCGTCCTCGCCCCATGGCGTGTCCGGGCAGTAGCCAATGGCAAAGTCGGACAAAGTGGCATCCCCGAAGCCTCGCTGGCGGAAGTAGCCGAGGCCCACACTCTTGCCTTCCCCCGTCTCATGGAGCTGCTCCTGGAACCACTTCTGGGCCCACGTGGCGAGGTTGGCGAGGCTTTCCCTCTCGGTCTGCTCCGCTTGCTCCTCGGCGGTGAGCTGCCGCTCCTCGATTTCGATGCCGTATTTGTTGGCGAGCCAACGGAGTGCTTCCGGATAAGAGAGCTTCTCGTGCTCCATCAGGAAGGTCACAGCGCTGCCCCCCTTGCCGGAGCTGAAATCCTTGAAAATGCCCTTGCCTGGGACGACGTAAAAGGACGGCGTCTTCTCGTTGGTGAACGGACTCAGCCCGCGCATGCTCGTCCCGCTCTTCTTGAGCTGGACGAACTCACCGACCACCTCTTCGATGACGGTGGCCTGCATGATGGCGTCGACGGTGTCCTTCGGAATCATGGGGGCGAAAAACGGAAAGGGAAGGTAGGGCTTGCGACGCGTCCCACGCGCCCCGCTGACAACCTGGAATCCGTCAGTCGGCGATGAGCTTGAAGCCCTTGCCGTGCACGTTGAGGATTTCCACGCGAGAATCCGCCTTCAGGTGCTTGCGCAGCTTCGCGATGTAGACGTCCATGCTCCGCCCGTTGAAGTAGTTCGCATCCCCCCAAATGGCGTTCAGGGCATACTCCCGCTCGAGCAGAGCATTCTTGGCCTTGGCGAGCAGGAAGAGCAATTCGTTCTCCTTGGTGGTGAGCCTCTGGGCCTCGTCTCCGTTGCGCAATTCCTGGCGGTTGTAGTCGTAGGTGTAGAGGCCGATTGTCATCTCGCCGACCTCATCCTCGGTGTCGGGCAAGGCGGCTGAGCGCCTCAGGATGGCCTCGATGCGGGCCTCCAGCTCGTCCATCGAGAACGGTTTCGTCATGTAGTCATCCGCGCCCACCTTGAACCCTTGGAGGGTGTCCTCCCGCTGGCTTTTCGCTGTGAGAAAGAGGATGGGCACGTGGCGATTGAGGCCCCGAATCTCCTCGGCGACTTGGTATCCATCCTTGACGGGCATCATCACATCGAGGATGACAAAGTCGTACGATCCGACCCGGAAATTGCGCACGCCCTCGGCCCCGTCCTGGGCCCAAGTGGTATTGTACCCCTTGCGGGTGAGGAAATCGGACAGGAGTTTACCGAGGTTCGGGTCGTCCTCGCAGAGCAGGATGTCGAGCTGTTGTTTCATGCGGTGGTCGATTGGGGAAAAACCAGTGTGAACGTGCTGCCTTCCCCGGGTACACTCACAACGTCGATTTCGGCTCCATGTTGCTGCATGACAGCGTGCACGTAACTCAAGCCGAGGCCGAAGCCCTTGACATCGTGGACATTCCCGGTGGGCACACGATACAGCTTGTCAAAAACCTTGCCAATGTGTTCGCGGGAGATTCCGATGCCATTGTCGGTAAAGGCCACGTGGAGCGCGTTGGGCTCATTCCACGACCGCACGGTCAGGCGCGGAGAGTCTCCTCCGTATTTGATGGCGTTGTCCACGAGATTGAAGACGACGTTCATCAAATGCGTGCGGTCCCCGTTGATGATGGGGTCCGTAGCCGCCAGCTGGCTCGCGGTCGCTCCACCCTGCTTCTTGATGTGGATCGCGTGGTTGCGCAGGACTTCCTTGAGTAGGTCATGGAAATTGACCCGCTGACGGAACAGCTCGAGTTCCCCCTGGTCCAGCATGGCCGCCCGGAGCACATTCTCCACGAGCTGACCCAGCCGTTTGTTCTCCGATCGGATCAGATTCACGTAATAGCGCACATTGTCTGCATCGGCTGCCATGGCCGGATCCAGCAGGGCCTCACCCGCCAGTCCGATGGTGGAGATCGGCGTCTTGAGCTCGTGGGTCATGTTGTTGATGAGGTCGCTCTTCAGGCGGTTCAGACGCTCGGCCTTGCGCAACCCATTCGTCGCATAGACCGTGAAGAAGACCAACACAATCATGAGGACCAGATTGGCGGTCAGTTCCACCCACATGTTCCCAGCCAGCTTGAAGTTCTTGCCCGGGAAGTGCACGGTGTAGAGCTGGACCTCCTGCAGCGCCCGGGCATCGCCAGCGGAAATCCGGTAGCCCTCTTCCTGGAACCGGTCGAGCAGCTCGACATCCTCATCCCTCAGGAAGACCGGTCGGCCATACCGGTCCAGCAAGGCCGAACGGAATTCGAAGTCCACGTTGCGGTTGTCCAGTACGGCCCGAAACAGGCTGTCAGCCAAACCCATGGCCTGTTCCCGCCGTTCGGCAGCTTCCGCCCGGACCAAAGCGAGACTGTCGGCCATCGGTCCCGAAGACGGAGCCAACCCTGCAGAAGGGGGTGCCGGAAATGAGGCGGGACTCAAGGCCAGAATCGATTGCACTTCCACCAAGGCCGTCCGAGCCTGCTCGTCAAACAGGGCGCTCCGGGCCTCCACGAGCGCCCGAATCCAGCTGAACTGCAGGGCGAGCAGGCCCACGAGGAGTCCCCCCATGCCCACCACCAAGATCGTCGTGCGTCTCTGCTGCATGCTGTAAAATTACAGGCGGTTCCACGGCATCCATCCCCGAACTATCTTTGCCCCCCTCGAACGAGCGCTCATGCACGACTCTCCCCTCCGTATTCTCGCCGGTTCCGCGTCACAGGACCTCGGTTCCCGCATCGCCATGGGCTACGGGGAGCCGCTCTGCAACGTCAAGCACACGGTCTTCAGTGACGGTGAGTTCCGGGTGAGCATCGAAGAGACCGTGCGCGGAAAGGAGGTGGTCATCGTGCAGAGCACGTTTCCCCCGTCCGACAACCTGATGGAGCTGTTGATGCTCATCGACGCCGCAAAACGAGCCTCTGCCAAGCGCATCGTCGCCGTCATTCCCTACTTCGGCTTCGCACGTCAGGACCGGAAGGACGCGCCCCGGGTGGCCATCGGTGCCAAGCTCATCGCCAACATGCTGACCGCAGCAGGTGTGGACCGGGTCATCACCATGGACTTGCACGCCGACCAGATCCAGGGCTTTTTCGAGGTGCCAGTCGACCACCTCTACGGTTCGGCGGTGTTCCTGCCCTACCTCGAGTCGATGAACACGGACAACTTGCTGATTGCCACACCGGACACGGGCGGTACGAAGCGAGCCAACGCCTTTGCCAAGTACCTCGGCGTGGACATGGCCATTTGCTACAAGCAGCGAAAGGTCGCCAACCAGGTGGACAGCATGCGGGTCATCGGAGACGTGGAAGGGAAAGACGTGGTGCTCGTCGACGACATCTGCGACACCGCCGGAACGTTGACCAAAGCTGCCGGCCTGATGAAGGAGCATGGCGCCGCCAGCGTTCGCGCCGTCTGCACCCACCCTGTGCTTTCCGGACCCGCCTATGAGCGGATTGCGGACAGCGCCCTCACCGAACTCGTCGTGACCGACAGCATTCCGCTGCGCGACGACAAGCCCACCGACAAGATTACCGTGCTCGGTTGTTCGGACCTGTTTTCCACCGTCATTCGGTGCCTGGTCCAGAACGAGAGCATCAGTTCGCATTTTCTCATCACCTAAATCAACACCATGAAAACTGCTTCATTGAGCGGCTCTCCTCGCGAGAGCGTAGGGAAGAAGGATGCAGCCGGTCTGCGCGCCAAGGGACTCGTCCCTGGGGTGCTCTACGGCGGCTCCGAGCAGGTTCATTTCCACGTGAACGAGGTCCAGCTGAACAAGCTGATCTTCACACCGGATACGTACCGTTTCCAATTCGAAGTCAGTGGCACGACGCATGACTGCATCGTCCAGGACATTCAATTCCACCCTGTTACCGACCGCATCGTCCACATCGACTTGCTCCAGGTCTTCCCGGACAAGCCGATTCGGGTCAAGCTCCCGGTCAGCACGGAAGGTGCGAGCGTGGGTGTCCGGAATGGCGGACGTCTCCACGTCGTCTACCGCCGCCTTCCGGTGGTGGGTCTGGCCGACCAGATTCCCGAGACCGTGATGTTGGACATCAGCGACCTCGACATCGGTGACTCCATCCGCGTGGGTGAGCTGAGTGTTGAGGGATGCCAGATTCCGCTCAACGAGTCTGCCGTGATCCTTGGAGTCCGCCGCACCCGTGCCGCCATGTCTGCTGCTGCAGGCGAGGAGGAAGGTGCTGAGGTGGCCGAAGGCGCTGAGGCTGGTGCCGAGGCGGCTGGCGGCGAGGAGTAATCCCCCTCCTGCATGAAGTACCTGCTGGTCGGCCTCGGGAATCCCGGGGCCGAGTATGCCCGCACGCGCCACAACATCGGCTTCATGGCCTTGGACGCCCTCGCCCGGAAGAGCGAGGTCGAATTCAAGGCGGATCGGCTGGGTGATGTGGCGCGGTGCCGGCACCGCGGCCGGCAGCTTGTGCTTCTCAAGCCCTCCACCTTCATGAACCTCAGCGGCAAGGCCGTCCGGCACTGGCTAGACGCCGAGAAGCTTGGGCTCGACCGTCTGTTGGTCGTCACCGACGACATCCACCTCCCTTTCGGCACCCTCCGCCTGCGCGGCAAGGGAAGCGACGGAGGGCACAACGGACTCAAGGACATCCAATCGGTACTCGGAACCTCGGCCTATCCCCGCCTCCGCTTTGGGGTCGGAGCCGAATTCGGACCGGGCCGACAGGTCGACCATGTGCTCGGTTCGTTCTCAGCTGAGGAAGAAGTGGCCATGGAGGAGCGACTCGACAAGGTCATTGGGCTCATGCACAGCTTCGCCTTCGTGGGCCTGCAGCGCACGATGAGCGCCTTCAACAACACATGACTCCGACCTGAAGTGGGGCTCGAGGTCAGCCGTGGACAGGGTGGCCGTAGAGGCCGCGTTCCCGAATCACGTCAGCCGCTGCGTCAGGCAACAGGTACCGTGCCGAATCTCCTTTGGACAGCGCCGAGCGGAGGTACGTGCTCGAGATGCTGATGATGGGAGCCGGGCTCATCACGATGTGTTCACCGTCCGGGCTGACCGTCCCCTCCACGCTGACCGACTCCCCCTCACTCTGGGCCCGGGGGTAGACCAGAAATCCATAGCGGTCGACCAGCTCTTTCCACCGTGCCCATTGTTGCAGGGTGCGCAAGTTGTCCTCCCCGATGATGATGCGAAACGTGGTTTCGGGATGCCGGCGGGCCAGAAAATCCATGGTGTGGGCCGTGTAGTTCGGTCGGGGAAGGCCGAATTCCACATCCTCGGCCTGGAGCCGGGGGTTGTTGGCGACCGTCCGCCGCACCATCTCGAGGCGATCGGCCTCTGGCGCCAAATCGGACGCGGCCTTCATGGGATTGTGTGGCGTGACCACGAAGCGGACCTCATCGAGGCCGTGGTGCGTGAGCATGTGCTGGGCAATGATGAGATGCCCGGTGTGGATGGGATTGAAGGACCCGAAGTACAGCCCGATGTTCATGCCTCCACGCGTTGCGGCCCGAGGAATTCGGCCGCCATTCTCGACAGGTCTCCGCACGCCGTTTCGAGGTCGTCGTTGACGAGGATGACATCAAACCGACTGGCCCGTCCCATTTCCCGCTCGGCCTTGGCGAGTCGGCGCTCAATCTCGGACTCGCTGTCCGTTGCCCGCTTCCGGAGTCGGTCCTCCAACACCTCGATGGATGGCGGGCTCACGAAAACGGACCGAAGTCGGTCGCCGAGGATGTCCTTGAGCCGGATGCCGCCCTCGACGTCCACATCGAACACGACATGCTTCCCGGCATTCCAGACGGAATCCACCGCTTCGCGCAGGGTCCCGTAGAACCGGCCGTCATAGACCTCCTCCCATTCGAGGAAGTCCCCGGCTTCGACGCGCTGTTGGAACACCTCCGTGGAGAGGAAGTGATAGTCCACCCCATCCCGCTCAGCCCCTCGCGGCGGCCGGTTGGTCGCGCTCACGCTAAAGGCCACATCGGGCCGCTCGGCCATCAGCCTGCGGACGAGGGTGGTTTTGCCTGCCCCCGATGGAGCGCAAAATGCCATGGCCTTGCCGGGGGAAGTGGGGGTGCCGTTTCCGGAGGTGTTCATCACAGTGCGTTCAAGACCTGCTCCTTGATTTTCTCCAGTTCATCCTTCATCTGCACGACGAGGCGTTGCATGCCGGCATCCTGGCATTTGCTGCCGAGGGTGTTGATCTCGCGGCCAATCTCCTGGGCAATGAAACCGAGCTTCTTGCCCTGGCCCGAATCCGCATCGAGCATCTCCAGGAAATAGGCACAATTGGCTTCGAGCCGGACGAGCTCCTCGGTCACATCCAGTTTTTCCATGTAGAAGATGAGCTCGTGTTCGAACCGGTTCTCATCGATCCGGTCCCGTGGCAAATCCGCTTCGAGGTGTTCCCGGAGGCGGGAGCGCGTCCGCTCGGACCGCGCCTCAAGCAAGGGCTTCAATTCACCGCGCAGCGCCTCGATGGCCCCCACCCGCTTGCGAAAGTCCTCCTCGAGGACGGCGCCTTCCTGGGTCCGGTAGGCGATGAATTGCTCCGATGCCGACGTGACGAGGGCCCGCAGGGCCTCCCATTCGCCCTCTTCCAAGGTGTCCTTGGTCGCACTGACCACGTCGGGAAAGCGCAGGGCCGACTGGAACTGCTGCAACCGGCCCTCCACATGGCTTGCCGGAACGCCATTGGCCTCGAACAGCGGTGTCAATTGGTCGACGTACTGCTGGACCAATCCGGTGTTGACCTCATGGCGGACGTCGGACGCGTCGGATTCAAAATGGATGAGAAGGTCGGACTTGCCGCGGCCCACAGCTTGGCCCACCTGCTTGCGGAGACCCATCTCATGAGGACGGAACCGAGACGGCATGCGGACGGACAGGTCGAGGCCCTTGCCGTTGAGCGACCGGATCTCCACCGTGTATTTGCGCGCGCCGATGTGCGCCTCGGCCTTTCCGTAGCCGGTCATGGACAGGATCATGCCGCAAAATACACCCGTGACCCCGCCCGGCATTCCAGACGGTCTGGACGGTACCTTCGCGTCCATGGCCGACCTCGCGTCGATACGTCAACCGGTGGCCCGCGAGATGCGGGAATTCCAGGGGTGCTTCAAGGAGGCCATGCGGACCTCCGTGCCGCTTCTCGACCACATCACACGGTACATCGTCAAAAGCCGGGGCAAGCAGATGCGGCCGATGCTCGTCTACCTCTCGGCTCAGGCCTGCGGAGGCTCCACTGACCGCAGCCACGTGGCCGCCACCCTCATTGAGCTGCTCCACACGGCCACCCTCGTCCACGACGACGTGGTGGATCGCGCCGAAACCCGCCGTGGGTTCTTTTCGATCAATGCCCTCTGGAAGTCCAAGATTGCTGTGCTTGTCGGAGACTACTTGCTCTCCCGAGGACTGCTCATCTCGATGGAGCAGGACGCTGTCGACCTGCTCCGCATCACCTCCCGCGCCGTGGAATCAATGAGCGAGGGGGAACTGCTCCAGATTGAAAAGGCGCGCCGACTGGACATCACCGAGGAGGTCTACTTCGACATCATCCGGCGCAAGACGGCTTCCCTCATTGCGGCCTGCTGTGCGGCCGGGGCGGCGAGCGCCGGAGCTGACGAAGACCGTGTAGAGCACATGCGGGCCTTCGGAGAGGCTGTCGGCATCGCCTTCCAGATCAAGGATGACCTGCTCGACTTCGCGCCGACCAGTGCCACCGGCAAGCCCAAGGGGGGCGACCTGAAAGAGCGCAAGATGACCCTGCCGCTCATCCACACCCTTCAGCAGCAGACCGGAAGCCGGAGGCGGAGCATGATCCGGGACATCAAGCGGAGCGCGGACAGGCCCGAGGTCGCCGCTCGGCTTCTCGAAGACATCCAGTCCGGCCCAGGCATCGCCTATGCCGAATCCAAGATGGCCGAGCATCGAGACCGGGCCGTGGCCATGCTCAACGCGCTGCCAGAGTCTCCTGCCCGTGCCGCTCTGGCGGAACTGGTCGAATTCACCACCTCCCGCAAACGATGAAGCCGACGCTCATCCTCCTGCTGGCCTCGTGCCTTGTTCTGTTTGGCTGTGCCTCTTCGGAGACCGAAACGGTCGTCTCCAGCTGGGCCGACGGCACGGTCAAGGAAGTGCATCGGTTCGAAGAGGGCGTGGCCGGCCACGAAATCCAGCAGTTCCACTCGAATGGCCTGCTCCACGTCCGCGGCCGAATGGTGGACGGCATGCGGGAAGGCACATGGAACACCTACCGGGAAGATGGCCTGCCCTGGAGCCAGGTTGATTATGTCGCCGGGCAGAAGGAGGGGCTCTTCCGCACATGGCATCCCTCCGGACTTCCTCACATCGAAGGCCAGCACGCCAGTGGGGAGCCTTCCGGGGTGTGGCACTTCTTCGATGTGACGGGTCAACCGAACGAAACCCGCGATTTCGACGCTGAGGAAGGCGGCTGAATTGAACCCCCCGATGTGGGTGAAACGCCCCTGATGTGTACACGGCAAACGGGTGGGTTCGCGTTCCTTTGTTCCATGCCCTTCCGAAATCTCCTTGGCCTGTCGGCCCTCGGCCTTTTTTGGGTGATGCCCTTGCTGCTTTTTGCCGCGGGTGCAGCCGACCAGGAGGCCTACATCGAGCGCTGGAAGGACGAAGCCATCCGCCAGATGGTCGAGCACCGCATTCCCGCCAGCATCACGTTGGCCCAGGGCATTCTGGAAAGCGGTTCGGGCAAGAGCGAGCTCAGCCGGAAGTCCAACAACCACTTCGGCATCAAATGCCACAAGGGGTGGGAAGGTGGCCGCACCTACCACGATGACGACCGCAAGGGTGAGTGCTTCCGGGTCTACGACGACGCGCGGGACAGTTATCACGACCACAGTCTCTTCTTGAAGCGGGACCGGTACGCCTCCCTGTTCGTGTTGCGCATCGATGACTACAAGGGGTGGGCCAAGGGATTGAAGCGGTGCGGGTATGCGACCAGCCCGACCTACGCCAAGGCCCTGATCGAGCTCATCGAGCGCCATGGACTCGACCGGTTTGACGACGAGGGCATCCAATGGATCAAGCGGGGTGGCATGCCCCAGCCCGAGCAGGACGTCGCGGACGAGAGGGAAACGGGAAATCCGACCGAGACCGGACGGACGGTCCGCATCGGCGGGGCGCGGGCCAGCGGCATCTCCCCCAACGATGTGGCGTGGATTCAGGGATTGGCTGGGGAATCCCTCGCCGAACTGGCCGCCGCCCATGAACTGTCCGTCTGGCAACTGCGCAAGTACAACGACCTGAAGGGGGCCGATGGTACGACCGTCCTCGCCTCGAACTGCAGGCTGTACACCCAGCCCAAACGCCGTCGGGGGGCCCAGGATTGGCACGTCGTAGAAGAGGGAGAAACCCTGCGCACCATCAGCGACGCCGAAGCCGTCAAGCTCAAGGTCCTTGTGGACCGTACCGACAAGGGGCCGGATCAGGCCCTGCCGGTCGGCTACAAGGTGCCCCTTCGGTTCCCACCACGCGAGGATGGAACACTTCCCTGGTACGCCCGCCTCGGCGGCGGGGGCTGAACCCGTTCCGCGCTAACTTGCCTCCATGCCCTTCTACCAGCAACGCGGGCAGATTCCGCACAAGCGCCACACGCAGTTTCCCAAGGCCGATGGCACGCTCCACCACGAGCAGCTCTTCGGCACGATTGGCTTCGTCGGAATGAGCTCCCTGCTCTACCACCTGTACCCACCGACCATGGTGAAGTCGGTGGCGGACCCCGTGGATGCCCGTCCGGTGGAAGGGGTGCGAGAAAACCTCACCTCCCGCCGTGTTCCTGGATTCGAGGCCCCGTCCTCCGGCCATGCACTGCAGGCCCGGGTGCCCCTGATGTTCAATGCGGACTGCACCATCTCCGTGGCCCGTCCAAGCGAGGCCGATCCCGTCGACCGCTTCTACAAGAATGCCGACAGCGACGAGGTTGTCTTCATCCACGACGGAGAGGGCGTCCTCGAGACGATGTTCGGCACGCTGGCCTACCGGCCTGGAGATTACCTCGTGATTCCGCGGGGCGTCATCCACCGCTGGGCGCCGGCCGAGGGCGTGGAACAGCGTTGGCTGGTCGTCGAAAGCGCCCACCCCATCGTGACGCCGAAGCGCTATCGAAACCATTTCGGGCAGCTGCTCGAGCACAGCCCGTTCTGTGAGCGGGACTTCCACGTGCCGGAGCACGTGCCGGCCGTGGACCGCGACGGCGAATTCCCCATCGACGTCCGCAAGGAGGGCATGATCCACACGGCGACCTATGCCCGCCACCCGTTTGATGTGGTCGGCTGGGATGGGCACCATTTTCCCTACGCTTTCTCCATCCACGACTTCGAGCCCATCACCGGCCGGGTCCACCAGCCGCCACCGGTGCACCAGACCTTCGAGACGGATGCCTTCGTCATCTGCAGCTTCTGCCCGCGGCTGTACGATTACCATCCCAAGTCCATTCCCGCGCCTTACAACCACAGCAACATCGATTCCGACGAGGTGCTGTATTACGTCGAGGGCAACTTCATGAGCCGCAAGGGCATCTCGCGCGGCGACCTGACGCTGCATCCCGGCGGCATTCCGCACGGGCCCCACCCCGGCACCTACGAAGGCTCCATCGGCAAGACCGGCACGGCCGAACTCGCCGTCATGGTAGACACCTTCCGCCCGCTGCGCCTGACCCAGCAGGCCATCGACATTGAAGACGGCGGCTACCATCAGAGCTGGCTGGGCTACACTCCGAAGATCATTGACTGAACCCTGCCATGACCATGGAACAGCAGACTCCCCAACCCGAGATCGTCGTCCCTGAGGCTGACGACTTCCTGCCTTTGCTCGGCACCGACCACGTTGAGCTGATCGTCGGCAATGCCAAGCAGAGCGCCTACTATTACATGAATGCGTGGGGCTATCAGCCGCTGGCCTTCAAGGGGTTGGAGACCGGAAGTCACGACAGCGTCAGCTACGTGCTGCGCCAGGACAAAATCACGCTGGTCCTGACGACACCGCTGGTCGCGGACGGACCGCTCAACGACCACCTGAACCGCCACGGCGACGGCGTCAAGGCCGTCGCTCTCTGGGTAGACGATGCGGAGAAGAGCTGGAAGGAAACCACTTCGCGCGGGGCAGTCAGCGCCTTTGCGCCCGAGACGCGGGAAGACAGTGACGGAAAGGTGGTCCTGAGCGGCATCGAGACTTACGGAGACACCATCCACGTCTTCGTCGAACGGAAGGCCTACAACGGGGTGTTCCTCCCGGGATACCAGCCGTGGAACCCGAAGGGCATGGCGCCCGCCGTCGGCCTGAAGTACATCGACCACATGGTCGGCAACGTCGGCTGGGGCGAGATGAACACCTGGTGTAAGTTCTACGCCAAGGTGATGGGCTTTGCCCAGCTGATCTCCTTTGACGACAAGGACATTTCCACCGAATACACCGCCTTGATGTCCAAGGTGATGAGCAATGGAAACGGGCGCATCAAGTTCCCGATCAATGAACCCGCCGAAGGCCGGAAGAAGTCCCAGATCGAGGAGTACATCGACTTCTACCAAGGTGCCGGCGTCCAGCACATCGCCGTGGCCACGGACAACATCATCGAGACGGTCACCGAGCTCCAGGCCCGCGGCATCGAGTTCCTGAAGGTGCCGGGTATTTACTACGACACGGTCCTCGACCGGGTGGGCGAGATCGACGAGGACCTTGAACCGCTGCGCGACCTCGGCATCCTGATCGACCGGGATGACGAGGGCTATTTGTTGCAGATCTTCACGAAGCCGGTCGTGGACCGGCCGACCATGTTCTTCGAAATCATCCAGCGCAAGGGTGCCCAGAGCTTCGGCAAGGGCAACTTCAAGGCGCTCTTCGAAGCCATCGAACGCGAGCAAGCCCTGCGTGGCACCCTCTGACGCCACCCCCGCCCTCCTCTGGGACCACGTCAGCCTCGAGATTCGGGGCCGGTCCATCCTGAAGGACATTGGTCTCGCCGTGCACCGGGGCGAATGCCTGGCGCTCGTCGGAGAGAGCGGGTCGGGCAAGACCCTGTGTTGCATGGCCGCCCTCGGCATGCTGCCTGACGGGGGACGCTTGACCTCGGGGCGCATCGAAGGCTTGGGGTGCACATGGTCATCGGCTGCGGACGAGGACCTGGTCGAGATTCCCAGAGGGGACCGCGTCGCCATGGTGTTCCAGGAACCCATGACGAGCCTAGACCCGACCATGCGGTGCGGCCGTCAGCTCGAATTGGTCCTCCGTCGTCATTCGGCCATGGACCGTCGAGCGGCCATGAACAAGGTTCGGAGCCTCCTCGAGGAGGTGCAGATGCCCGATGTCGAGCGAGCAATGAAGGCCTATCCACACGAATTGTCGGGGGGACAGAAGCAGCGCATCCTCATCGCCATGGCCCTGTCCAACGACCCGGACATCCTGCTCGCCGACGAACCCACCACCGCCCTCGACAGCACATTGAGGGCAGAACTCCTCTCCCTGTTGCGCACCTTACAGCGGCGCCGGGGATTGGCCATGGTCCTGGTGACCCACGATATGGAGGTGGTAGAGCGGCATGCAGACCGTGTCGCCGTGCTCTTCCGCGGCGAGGTCGTCGAGCAGGGTCCTGTGAAAGGGGTGCTCACCCGGCCCGCCCATCCTTACACCCGCGGGCTGCTCGCCTGCCGGATTCCAAGATTTGGGCGTCCGACCCCATTGCCGGTCATGGACACCTACCTGTCCGGAGAGACCGAGATGGGGGGACAAAATGAGATTCAGTCCGTGCCCGAGGAAGCCCCGGTCCTCCTCGAGGTCCGGGGAGCCACCAAAACCTATCCCGGCTCACAAGAACCCGCCATCCAAGATGTGTCCCTCGTGTTGCGCGAAGGGGGAAGCCTCGGCATCGTAGGGGGAAGTGGGTGTGGAAAGACCACCCTGGCCCGGGCCATCCTCGGGCTCCACCCCCTCGACTCCGGCTCTATTGCGCTGGCTGGAAGGGAGGTGCAAAATGGGCATCCGGAGGACCTCCGACACATCCGGGCGCACGCCGGCCTCGTCTTCCAGGATCCCCGGGCGGCCTTGAACCCCGCCAAGCGCATCGGCTCTGTTCTCGAAGAAGTGCTCATTCGCTGGGGCACGGACAAGAAGGAAGCCTGGGACGAAGCCGGCACCTTGCTCGAGTCGGTGGGGCTCGACCGCTCCGACCTCGACAAGCACCCGGATGCCTTTTCCGGTGGACAACGCCAGCGCATCGTCATTGCCCGCGCCCTCGCCGCCCGACCCCGGCTTCTCCTGTGCGACGAAGCCGTGGCGGCCCTCGATGTGAGCGTGCAGGCTCAGGTGCTCAATCTGCTCGTGCAACTGCAAGCGGAGCGTGGCCTCGCGCTGCTCTTCATCAGCCATGACCTTGGGGTCATCCGATACCTCTGTGACCACACCGTGGTGATGGACAGGGGAACCGTGGTGGAATCCGCCGACTCGCAATCCATCTGGTCCACACCCGAGCACCCCGTAACCCGCAGACTCCAGGCCGCCGGAGGGGGTTCGATTGACTAATTTCGGACCATGTCCGAGACCTCCCTCGTCAGCGAGACGCTGCACGGCCCGGTGGCCGTGTGGACCCTGAACCGTCCCCAGCAACTCAATGCCCTCAACGGCGCTCTCATCGCCGAGCTCGGCCACATGGTCGAAGCCGTCCAACACCGGGATGAAGTCCGGTGCGTGATTCTGACCGGATCGGGCGAGAAGGCCTTCGTGGCCGGCGCCGACATCAAAGAATTCGCCGACTTCAACGGCGCGGAGGGGCGCGCGCTCGCCGAGCGGGGACAACGGACCCTGTTCGATGCCATTGCCCTGTCTCGGACCCCCTTCATCGCCGCCATCGGTGGATTCGCCCTCGGTGGGGGTCTCGAATTGGCCTTGGCCTGCCACATCCGCATCGCCTCCGACACCGCCCGCATGGGCCTGCCCGAGGTCACGCTTGGCCTCATCCCCGGCTATGGTGGAACCCAGCGGCTGGCCCGCATCGTGGGCACGGGTCGCGCCATGGACATGATCCTGAGCGCGAGGATGGTCAAGGCCGACGAAGCGCTGTCCATGGGCCTCGTGGGCCAGGTGGTCGAACGGCCGGAGCTCTTGGAGCGAGCGCTCGACATGGCCGGGCGGCTCACAGCCAACAGCCCGAACGCCCAAGCCGCCGCCATCCGTGCGGTGCAATCCAGCGGCAGCGCCGAGGGGTTCGAGGTGGAGATTGACCAGTTCGGCCGGTGCTTCGAACACCCTGATTTCAAGGAGGGCGTGGCCGCCTTCCTCGAGAAGAGAAAGCCCGCGTTCTGAGGATGACCGAACACCACCACCCCGTGCGCGTTCGGGTCGCCAACATTGGCTCAAACCCCCTGCCCGAGTATGCGACCCCCCAAAGTGCTGGGCTCGACCTGCGCGCCCGCCTGGACGGACCCGTCGTGCTCCAGCCCGGGGAACGCCGCCTCGTTCCGACAGGACTCCACATCGAGTTGCCGGATGGATTCGAAGCACAGGTCCGTCCACGGAGTGGGTTGGCCTACAAGCATGGCCTGACCGTCCTCAACAGCCCGGGCACCATTGACGCCGACTATCGCGGCGAAATCGGCGTGATTCTCATCCACCATGGACAGGAGCCGTTCACCCTTGAGCCCGGGGAACGGATCGCCCAGCTCGTCGTCGCCTCCTATGCCCGTGTCGAATGGGCCCCTGTCAATCAACCTGCCGACCTCGCCCTCACCGACCGCGGTGTCGGGGGATTCGGACACACTGGAACCGAATGAACCTCATCATCCCCATGGCCGGGCGGGGCAGCCGCCTCCGGCCTCACACCCTGACCGTCCCGAAGCCACTCGTCCACGTGGCGGGCAAGCCCATCGTCCAGCGCCTCGTGGAGGATCTCGCGGCGATGACGCCCCGGCCGTTCGACCACATCGCCTTCGTCATCGGCGATTTCGGACCAGCGGTCGAGGCCGACCTGCTCGCCTTGGCCGACTCCCTCGGAGCGACCGGTCACATTCGCCACCAAGAGCAACCGTTGGGCACGGCCCATGCCGTCTGGTGCGCAGAAGACTTGCTTGAAGGCGAGACGGTGGTGGCCTTTGCCGACACCCTCTTCCGCGCCGACTTTGCCTTGGACCCCTCAGCGGACGGCCACCTCTTCGTGAAGCGGATCGAGGACCCGAGGCAATTCGGGGTGGTCGTGCTCGACGGAGACGGCGTGATTCGGGAGTATGCGGAAAAGCCTGAAGAACCCGTTTCCGATTTGGCGATGATCGGCATCTACCACTTCAAGGACGGCGCGGGGCTGCGCCGCGAAATCGGCAAACTCATTGACGGCGATGTGCGCAAGGGGGGCGAATTCCAGCTGCCCGACGCCCTGCGCGCCCTGACCGAGCAAGGCGACCGGTTTCTCCCCGGCGAGGTCTCCGCCTGGATGGATTGCGGGAACCGCAAGGTGACCGTGGAGACCAATGGACGTGTCCTTGAGTTCATGGGAGACGAGGCCAAGGTCCATGACGGCGCCACCGTCGAGGACAGCATCATCCTGCCGCCCTGCGAAATCCTCCCGGGGGCCACGATTCGTCACTCCGTCGTCGGCCCGCGTGTCACCGTAGGTCCAGACACCGCCATCGAGCGGTCCGTGGTCCGGGACAGCCTCATTGGAGGCCACACCACCTTGGACGGAGTGCACCTCGACGGCGCCATGATTGGACACCATGCCCGGGTCGTCCGCCGTGCCGGTGACCTCAGCGTGGGCGATTATTGCGAAATCGAATGAGGCCCTCCTCCCGCCGATCCTGTCTGTCCGCTGCCGGATGGCCCTGCGTCCTCGCGTTGGTCCTGTCCGGGTGTGCCGTGCTCGGCGGGGCGAAAAAAGGAGGGGATATGGTCATGGGGGGAGTCGACCAGGCCTTTCACAAGGCGTTCTACAACGCGCAGGTCGCCAAGCTGAAAGGGGACCGGGCGGGTGCCAAGGAGGCCTTGTTGTCCTGTCTTGATGCCGATCCGACGGAAGCCGTGGTTCATTACGAACTCGCCCGCTTGGAGCGGGAGGCCGAGAACTGGGCTGGCGCCCATGCCGCCATCCTCGAGGCCAATGCCTTGAATGGTGCCAACGCCTGGTACCGGAAGGAGCTGGCTGAAATCGCCTTCGAACTCGGCCTGTACGCGGAGGCCGATGCCGCACTCGAATGGATTCTGGAAAACAAGCCGGAAGACGATCTCTCCGCGCGCCGGTTGCTCGACCTCCGCACCGCACAGGGCGACCTGTCCGGGGCATTGGAGGTGGTGGACGTCCTCGAACGGGAATGGGGTCCAGACCCCGAATGGCATTTCGACCGCCACCGACTCCACATGGCCGCCGGCGACGTCGAGGCTGGCCTGGAGGCCCTCGTCCGACTCGAGGAAGACTTCCCGGATGTGGTGGAGGCCACCCTTCAGCGCGCGCGCATTTTGACCAGTCTCGGGAGACAACAGGAAGCTGAATCCGCACTTCAGACTGCACTGGCCCGTTCGGAAAACGGCCGTCTCCACCTCGAATGGGCGCACATCTTGACCCGACAAGGGGACACAGACGGCGCCCGCCGTCACGTGAGGATCGCCTTTGCCTCGGACGAGGTGCCCATGGCGGAGAAGGCCGACATCGCATGGACGTATGTCGAACTGGCCGAGATCCAACAGGACCTCCGGCCCGAAGCCGCTGCCCTGATTGATCTGCTCATCGAAGCCCACCCCAGAGAGGCGGAGCCGTTCGACATCCTCGCCGCCCTCCGCGACATCGAAGGGGACACGGAGGGTGCCCTTGACGCCCTCGAATCCGGATTGGAGCTCGACGCCAATTCACCCGAACGCTGGCTCGACGCCTGCCAGCTGGCGATTGACCTCGAAGCGTGGGACGCGGTGGACCAGCTGACCGAACGGGCCGGCATTCGGTTCCCCAACCTGCCCGTCTTCCCCTACTTCCGTGGCCTGGCCAAGTTGGAGAATGGAGACGATCGAGGAGCCGAGCGCCAGCTCAAGATGGCCCGCAACCTCATCGTGGACCGTCCCGAGTTCGAGTCCGACGTCCTGTCCACGCTGGCCCAAATCGCCCATGATCGAGGAGACCACGCTGAATCCGACCAGTGGTTCGAGTCGGCCCTCGAGGCCAACCCCACCAACATCCTCGCCCTGAACAATTACGCCTACTACCTCGCCGAGCGGGAGGTCAAGCCGGAACGTTCCGTGGAACTCGCCGCTCAGGTGGTGGCCCTGTCTCCTGGCAACGCGAACTTTGAGGACACCTACGCCTGGGCACTCCACCAAGCGGGAGACCATGAGGAGGCCCTCACCTGGATCGAACTGTCCATCGCCCATGGTGGAGAGGCCCCGGGCGCCACCGTCCTTGAGCATGCCGGAGACATTCTGCAGGCGCTGGGGCGCTTGGACGAGGCCCGAGGCCGGTGGACAGATTCCCTGGACGCAGGAGGTGATGCGGTCCGCTTGAAGGCCAAGATCGACGCCGAATGAGAGCTGCCTTCGCTTTGATCCTCACGGCGCTCCTGCTCACGGGATGCACCAACATGCGGCGCCTCGAGCGCGGCAAGCCCATCCGCTCGGAGGGGTCCGGTGGCATCATCCGCAAGCACCTCGCGACCCAGGCCAATCCCGATTGGGCTGCCATGCGCCTCCAAATCGAAGCCGATGTCGATGGGGAGCGCAGCGGATTCAAAGTCAATGCCCGGCTACGCCGGGACTCCGCACTGTGGCTGAGCATCACGCCGGCCCTCGGCGTCGAGGCGGCGCGGCTCCTGTTGACCCCGGACTCCGTGCTGTTTTACTCCAAAGTCCCCGGTAACCGGTTTGCCTACCGCGGGGATTTCGTAGCGATCGACAGCCTGCTCGGCACGGAGATCACGTACGACATGGTTCAACGCATCCTGCTCGGTCAGGGCATCGGCCTGCTGGACGAAGACAGCAAATACATCAGCAAGGTGGATGGTCGGGAGCACCTGCTGATCAACAAGTACAAGCGCCGGGTGAAGCGGCTCGTCGGGGTCAAGGAACGGGAAATCGCGCCGGACGACAGCTTGTCCGTGGCCGCGACGAAAGCCGTTCAGGAACGGGTGATGAACCGCTCAGACGATGACGATCTCCTCGTCAAACGCTACTGGTTCGACGGGCTCGGCTATCAACTGACCCGCACCCGGTTCGACGATCTGTTCTGGGGGCGGTCCATCGAAATTGGCCACGGTGGGTTTGAACTCGAGGCCGGAGGCTGGATTCCGCACCGGACCGACATCACCATCGCCTCTCCGGAGATGACGCACAGCATCAGCATGGAGATCTCGCGGGCCAAGTACGGACGGCCCTATCCGATGCCGTTCGAGATTCCCCAAGACATGGAACACCGGGACGGCCTCTGACCCATGCAGATGAACCGGATCCTTCTCACGATGGGGTGCGCGCTGGCACTTGGAGGCTCCTCCTCGGCCCAAACCGGGGAGCGGGAGCGCCTCGAGGCCGAACGTGCCGCCATTGCGGATCGCATTGCCGCCACCACGTCGCTGCTCGCCGCCACACGGGAAGATCGGGACCGCAGCACACAGGAATGGGCCGTACTGAAGGAACAGGTGGACCTCCGCCAGCAGCTGCTGGCCAACCTCCGGGCGGAACGCCGTGCGGCCGAGCGCGCCCTCGACCGACGGAAAGCGGGAGTCCGCAAAGCCGATGGTCAATTGGAGGCGCTCAAGGAAGAATACGGGGAGATGATCCGCATCGCCGCCCGATTTGGGGGACGCGACGATTGGTGGCAGGTGGTGCTCGACGCCGACGGCATGACTCAAGCCTTCAGACGGTGGCTCCTCGTGGAGGAATATGCCCGCAACCGCAAGGCACAGGCGGAGCGCATCACGGACACTGCCGAGTCTCTTCGTCAGGAAATGACCGCCCTCGACCGGGAACGGCAAGAACTCGTCGACGTTGAACGCGATCTGCAGGAACAGCGCGATCAGGCGAGGCGGGTGGCGAGGCGGATGGAATCCATGGTGGCCGACTTCCAGTCCCGTGAACGGGACCTCAGGGACCAGTTGGCCGTGGAAGAAGGGCGCCGCGCCGAATTGGGAAAGGCCATCGAGCGCATCATGGCCGAAGCCCGACGGGCCGCGGAACGGAGCAGCACCGGATTCGCGGCCACGCCCGAGGGTCAGGTCATCGGAGCCGAGTTCACGGCCAACAAGGGCCGTCTGCCCTGGCCTGTCTCGGAAGGTGTCGTCGTGGGGCGCTTCGGCACCCATCCCCACCCGAGCCTGCCCGGCATCCGCATCGAACGCCGGGGCATCGACATCGCCACCGCCGAAGGCGGCTCCGTCTCCGCCATTTTCAGCGGCCGCGTCTCCAACGTGATCACGATTCCCGGGGGCGGAATGGTCGTCATGCTGGACCACGGCTCCCACCGCTCGGTCTACGCCAACCTCGGCAGTGTGGCCGTGGCGGCCGGAGAAGATGTACGCACCGGACAGGCCATTGGCAAGGTGATTGACTTGGGCGAGGGGCCACGGGCCCACCTCGAAATCTGGGATGCGAAGGGCAGTGCGCCCCTCAACCCCGAACCGTGGATTGCCCGATGAAATTCGCACTCGTCGGGAACCCCAATTGTGGGAAGACCTCACTGTTCAACCTCCTGACCGGGGCCAAGGCCAAAGTGGCCAATCTGCCGGGTGTGACCGTGTCTCCCTCGGTGGCCGCACTCAAGGCCCATCCCGACATCGAACTGGTGGACCTGCCCGGCACATACAGCCTTCACCCCAAGGCCCCCGACGAAGCCGTCACCCGGGATGCCCTCCTCAACCCCGGCCATGAACACCGGCCGGACGGATTGATTCTCGTCCTCGACTGTGCCAACCTGAAGCGCAACCTCTATCTGACCCTTCAGGTGCTCGATCTGGGTCTGCCGACGCTGGTCGTCGTCAACGAGACGGCCCCCACCGTTTGGTCGCAGACCGCGCTCGAAACCGCACTCGGCTGTCCGGTGATGCCCCTTCACGCACTGAACGGGAAGGGCACCCGGGCCCTGCTCGATGCCCTGGCTTCCGGGGTGACCGTGACCGTCCGCCAGCGGGCCAAAACCGATGTGCCCGCCTGGCGGGAACGGGTGTCCCTCGACGCCTTGGCCGCGGCCGCCGGGGACATCCCCGAAGTGGGCCTGGAACTGCTCGTCACGGACAACGCCACACCGGACTGGATGGCCGGGGCAGGGCGGGACGCCCTTGAGGACGCTCGGACCGCCACGGGATGCGGTGCCGCAGAATTGCAGCTCGCCGAGGCTGCGCACCGGAGCCGGCAAGTCCGCGAGATTGCCACCGTCGTGCTGGGGACCAACCCGCCGGCCAGCCGCGATGTCAGCGCCCGCCTCGACCGAACCCTGACCCACCGCCTGTGGGGGCCTGCCATCCTGATGGCCATCTTCTTCCTCATCTTCCAGGCGGTCTATGCGTGGGCCACCTGGCCGATGGACCTCATCGACTCCGGCATGGCCGCGCTGATGGACGGAACGAGGTCCGCCCTCCCGGCAGGATGGTGGACCGACCTTCTCGTCGACGGCCTGCTTGCCGGCCTTGGCGGGGTGGTCATCTTCGTGCCACAGATTGCCCTCCTGTTCGGTGCTGTGGCCGCGCTGGAAGAGAGTGGCTACATGACCCGGGTGGCCTTTATGAACGACCGCTGGATGCGCGCCATTGGCCTCGACGGGCGGGCGACCATTCCCTTGCTCGGTGGATTTGCCTGTGCCGTGCCCGCCATCCTGAGTGCCCGGACCATCCCGGGCAAGCGCGAACGGCTCCTGACCATCCTGGTCACCCCCTGGATGACGTGCTCGGCCCGCCTTCCAGTGTACCTCTTCCTCATCGGGTTCGTCGTCCCTGACCAGTTATGGGGGCCTGGAGGCCTGTTCAACCTGCAGGGCCTGTTCCTCTTCGGCATCTATGCCGCCGGACTCCTCGCGGGCCTCGCCCTCGCGTGGATCCTCCACCGAGGCCTGCCCAAAGCCGCCCCGACCCAATTCCTTCAGGAGTGGCCACCCTACCGCGCGCCATCCCTCCGCCGCACCCTCGAACAGGTGTGGCTGCAGGCCAAAGCCTTCCTCACCGGAGCGGGTCAGGTGATCGTGCTCGTCTCGCTGTTGCTCTGGGGGCTATCCAATACCGCACCCTCCGGTTTCCAGGACATCGACCGGGCCCACGCAGAACGCATGGCCACCCTTGGCGCGGATGCGGAAGCGGATCGTACACAAGCCGATTTGGACTGGCAGGCCGCCCGGATGGAGGCGTCGTGGTCCGGCCGGATGGGCGCCTTCATCGAGCCGGTCATCGCCCCCCTCGGCTATGATGGCCGCATGGGGGTCGCGCTGATTGCCTCCTTCGCCGCGCGCGAGGTCTTCGTCGGCACGATGGCCACGCTGTACGCCTCGCCCGAAAGCGATGAGGGCATCGGAGCGCTGAAGGAGCGGCTCGGGCGGGAGATCAATCCGAAAACCGGTCAGCCCATCCTCAATGCGGCGACGGCCCTGTCGCTCATCGTCTTCTACATGCTGGCGATGCAATGCCTGTCGACCGTGGCCATCGTGCGGCAGGAACTCGGGGGGTGGAAATGGGCCCTGCTTCAGGCAGGCGGGATGACCGTGCTGGCCTATCTGGGCGCGTGGGCCGCGTATGCGGCGCTCAGTGGGGCTTGACCCACATGAGGTCAGCCTGCTCCTTGCGGAGCGTCACCACATGGCCCCCGGCCGAGACCGCCATGGGGTCCCCGAGCGGCGCGATGTGCCGGACCTCGATGTCTTCGCCGACCGTGCACCCCATCTCCATCAGCGCCAGCATGCCCTCGGGCGCATCGATGCGCTGGAGCGTGCCGCGTTCTTCTGCGGAAAGATCACTGAGGCGTTTCAGGTCCATGGTGCAAAGGTGCTGTCCAATTGCCGCCGGTCGAATCCCCCCTTCAGGGGATTTTCCCGAAGCAAAAGAAAACCCGGACCTCTGCAGGCCCGGGTTTGTCGTGGGTCATACTGGACTCGAACCAGTGACCTCTGCCCTGTCAAGGCAGCGCTCTGAACCAGCTGAGCTAATGACCCTCTGCTGAATCGGACGGCGAATATACGATTTCCCTTCAGTCCCGACCCTCAAGGTGCCAACCAATGGTCCAGATTCCGACCGATGCGGGCTGCCGTGGTCCGGATGTCCTCTTCGAAATGGGGCATCAACCGGCGGCGATCCTCGTTGGTGAGAGGAAGGAGGTCCTCACCGGTGTACCACGCTCCACTGACCTTGCGCTTCAGCCCAGTAGGCAACAGTGCACCCAGGCTAGACTTGAGTCCCGTCCGGGTCAGCCAGGCGTTGAGCCCTTCCCACCGCGCGCGGCCAGCGCGATTGCCCTCCGTGCGGTTCACATTGGGGATGGCGCCCTCCAAGCCGAGCCATTCGGCCAGATCAGACCACGTGGCCGGATCGTCCAGCTCCTCGTTGAGGAGCACCTTGACTTGGCCCTTGGGAAACGCCTGCATCCAGCGGTCGAGGGCGTCGGCATACAGGCCCGCCTCCACGAAGAGCTCACTGCGGCCCCATCCCGGATCGGGATGCATCCGGTCCTGCTCCACCGCCTCAGGAAGTGACAACCGGGTGAAGCCGTACTTCCGGGCCATCAGCCAATGAGAATGCAGCCGCTCCACAGGGTGGCGGAGGACGACCAGAATGCGGGCACTGGGATGTGCCGCGGCCACATTGGCGGCCGCCGTGGAAGACCACAGGTAGCTCGTACTGCACTCCCCGACAACACGGTAGGCGTCCCCGACGCCATCGAACAAGGCGGAATAGTGTTGCGGGTCCTGGACAAATCCGATTTGTCGCGGCTTGAGTGGGCGGTCGACCAAGTAGCCCTCGAGATCACCAGGTACATTGGCTCGAAAGGCCGCAGAGAAGCGGGCGGGGTCGATGTCCGTGGCGAAATGGTTGGGCTCCTTGAGCGGGCTCAGGAAGACCTCCGGATGACGCGACAGTCGGGCATGGATCAAGGTGGTCCCCGCCTTGGGAGCTCCGATCAAGAAGAAATTCAACTTTGGCGCCACCATCCGTTTGCCAAAGAAACCATCCAGAATCCGTGTTGCCGCCGGACCCACATCAAACCCACCCCATTCCACACCACCATGCCGAGGGCGGCCGAAGTGGCCGCTCCCACGAGGCCGTGGGCCGGAACGAGCCAGAGACCACTGGCCAATTGCACGAAGGCAGAGACCCCAAGGATGACCAGTCCGGCGCGCTCACCCCCGGTCATGTTGAGGAGGTACATGACTGGGCCCGAGAGCGCATTGATGGCCTGTGACACGGCGAGCACGCCGAGGGCGGTCGCCGCCTCCTCACTGGAGAAGGAGGGGCCCCACCATGACAGCAACCATGGCCCGAAGGCAAGCAGGAACACGAGGCCAGGCAACGCCACAGCGGTGTTGAGCCACCCGATCCGGTGGACGGTTCGACGCAAGCCCTCCGCATCTCCAGCAGCATGCAGGGCTCCGAAGGTGGGTGCTCCAAGCGCGTTCACGGCAAACTGGGTGAACGTGAGCAGGGCGGCCAAACGAAAGGCGGCCCGATAGTGGGCCACATCGGCTTCGGTCAACCAGGCCGCCAGCATGGCCGTATCGGCCCAAGACAGCACGAGGTGGAGGACGCTGCCAATCCAGATCGGCAGGGCAAGACGCGCCATGGAAACCGCGGGATCACCCCCAGCCCGTTCGCTGGTGCGGTAGCGATTGCGGAACCACCACGCCGTGGCGGCCAAGGACAGCACCGCCATCGCTCCCGCAGACAAGACCAGTGCCAGGACCGGGTCGGGCACACCGAAGACAATCAGGATGCCTGCGAGGAGCATCCACCATCCCGGTTGGAACAGCGCATAGGTGGATACATGGCCCGTGCCCCGCAGACATTCGGCCAGCCAGCCGATCACGACCCAAGCCCCGATGCCCCAGCCGATCCACTCCGAGGGTCCGATCCCGTGCTTCGTTCCGAAGATCTGCGACCCGATGAGGCCCGCGGCGCATCCGATGGCCACCATGACCCGCGTCCCGCGCCGGAATGCGGAACGGACCCGATCACCCAGGCCATGGGATGTCCACGCCCCGAAGGCCCGGACGACCGCTCCTTCCCAACCGCCCCGCAGCAACGTTGCGCCGACCGTCACCCACAAGATGAAGAGTTCGGCGCGGCCGAGGGCCGCGTCTCCCAATGTCCGCGCCACCCACACCGAGAACACGAAGCCGCCGAAGGCTCCGAGCACCTTGAGCGCCAGCACCACCCCGCTGCCACCCAGGAGGCGGCGCCAGGATCCGTCGAGTCGGGAGGAGGAGGAGGGAGTCAAGGGCGGTCGGTTGGCCGGGATGTGGCAGCCCCGCCAGGAATCGAACCTGGATCAAACGTTTAGGAAACGTCTATTCTATCCGTTGAACTACGGGGCCTCGCGGCAAAGAAACAGCGCCCACCTCGAAGCAAGAAAAAGCCCCGACTCCAGGGGAGGAGCGGGGCCGGAGCCTCGGGTTGGGGACGAGGCCCCTTGGGCGGGGTGGGCAATACTGGATTCGAACCAGTGACCTTTCGCGTGTGAGGCGAACGCTCTGAACCAACTGAGCTAATTGCCCAAAAAGGGACGGCAAAGATACACCGCATCAGCCTCTCTTCCATCCGGCCCTTGTCAAACCCCATCCGGTGGCGTTCGGCAGGATCGACACTCAACCCCTTGATTCTTTGTTTTATGCGTATTATATTGCATTATGTCTTAACCATATGACCTTTCATCGAAAGGCCGCCTTGCCCAGCATGTCGCTCAGCGATCTCCTCAACCTCCTCTCGTTTTTCATGCAGCCCGTGACAAAGGCCAGCTTGGCTTATGACCTCAATGGGGACGGCATCATCACGACGTCCGATCTCATTTTGCTTCTCGGCCAGCTCGGCTGAAGCTATGCTGCGCCCCGCAGGACCTGAACCCGCGGGTGCTTCACATGGAGTTCACGTTTCGACAGCATTCCCCTGTTTTGTGTCGGCCGTTTTTGCCTTTCGGTTATTCCAAATGCCACCATGGATTAACCCAATCGCTGAATTTGCCCGTGATTTTTGCGGCGTCCAAAAATTTGTTCGTCATGACAATCGACGATTTGCTCAACATGTTGCAGTACTGGTTGCAACCGGTGACCAAGGCCAGCGAGATGTACGACCTCAATGGAGATGGCTTGATCAGCACCTCCGACCTGCTCCTGTTGCTCGGTCAGCTCATCTGACCCGTTTGGTGCGCCCTGCAGGACTTGAACCCGCGACCCAGGGATTATGAGTCCCCTGCTCTAACCAACTGAGCTAAGAGCGCATCGCCGCCCTTCGGCGGACCGCACGAAAATACGGAGGCCGGTCAGCCCAGCCACTCGAACTCCAGTTCGCGCCGCTGGACGTCGGCCCGGACCACCCGCACCCGCACCGCGTTACCCATGTGAATCTCCTGTCCGGTGTGCAGGCCGACCAGGCATTGCCGCTCCGGATCGACCGAGAAGCGGTCCGTGGAGATGTCGCGGATGTCGACGTAGCCCTCGCACTTGTTTTCGTTGATCTCGACATAGACGGCCTTGCTGGAGATGCCGTTGACGACGCCATCGAATTCGGCGCCCAGCTGTGTGCCGAGGAACTCCACCTGCTTGTACTTGATGCTCGCCCGCTCGGCCTCCGCCGCGCGCTTCTCGCGTTCACTGCTGTGGGCGCAGGGGCCATCCAGCTCTGCCGTGTCAAGGGCCGCGCCCCCGTCGAGGTAGTGCTGCAGGCTGCGGTGCACCATCATGTCGGGGTACCGTCGAATCGGCGAGGTGAAGTGGGTGTAATGCTCGAAAGCGAGGCCGTAGTGGCCGATGTTGTCCGTGCTGTATTCGGCCTTGGCCATGGACCGGATGGCCATCTGCTTCACGATGCGTTCCTCGTCCTTGCCCTCGGCCATCTTCAAAAGCTGGCTGATCGCCCGGTGGGCTTGGCCCGGTTCGGTGTCCGCCATCTTGTAGCCGAACTGGGCGACGAATTGGCGAAGCGACTTGAGCTTGGTCGGGTCGGGCGCGTCGTGGATGCGGTAGACGGCGCCGGGCGGCCGTTGGCCTTTGCAACCGGCAATCCATTTGGCCACCCGCACATTGGCCAGCAGCATGAAATCCTCGATCAACCGATTGGCGTCGAGCATGCGCTTGATGAGCACCTCCACGGGCTTTCCGTCGTCGTCGAGGCGGAACCGGACCTCCTCGGTGTTGAAGTCAATGCCCCCTGCCTTGAACCGCCGGGCCCGCATTTTCCTCGCCAGGCGATCGAGCCGCTGGACCTCGTTGGCCAGGTCGCCCTTCCCGCTCTCCAGCCGCTCCTGCGCCTCGGCATAGGTGAACCGGCGATCGGAATGGATGGCGGTGCGGCCGAACCACTCCTTCACCACCTGCCCGTCCTTGTCCAGTTCGAAGACGGCGCTGAATGCGTACCGGTCCTCGTTGGGGCGGAGAGAACAGAGGTTGTTGGACAGCACCTCGGGCAGCATGGGGATGGTCCGGTCGACGAGATAGACGCTGGTGGCGCGCTCCACGGCCTCCTCCTCGATCCGGCTACCGGGCCGCACATAGTGGGTCACGTCGGCGATGTGGACGCCCACTTCGAGGTGGCCGCTTTCGAGGTCCCGCACGCTCAGGGCGTCGTCGAAATCCTTGGCGTCTTCGGGGTCGATGGTGAACGTGGTCACGTCCCGCATGTCACGGCGGCGCTGGATCTCTTTCGGATCCAGCTCCTTGGGGATGGTCTCCGCCTCGGCCTCCACGTCCTCCGGGAAATGGTAAGGCAGGCCGAACTCCAGCAGGATGGCGTGCATCTCCGCCTCATGGACCCCCGGTGCACCCAACACCTCGACCACCTGAGCGATGGGGGGGTCATCGGGCGAGGCCCAATCCTCGAGCCGCACGGCCACCTTGACATCCGTCGGAGCCTCGTGCAGGAACCGGGCGGGGATCAGAAAATCGCGGTGCAGCCGCTTGTCCGTCGGGATGCCGAATGCGTAATCCTTGACGGGCTGCAACATGACCACGTACAGCTCCCGGGCCCGCTTCACCACCCTCGCGACGTAGGGCACCTTGCGCCGGCCCCGGCTCATCCATCCGACCTCGACGGTGTCCCCCCAGAAGGCGGTTCCGGTGTTGCCCTTGGGCAACATGATGTCCTCGGATTCGCCGGGAACACTGACGAACCCCTTGCCATACTTGGTGATCTGAATCGTGCCAGTGACCACGTCGCCGTGCTGACGTTGTCTTCCCTCTTTTCGACCCTTGCTGCGGCCCCGCTCTCCACGCCCGCCATCGCGCTTGGCCTTTTCCGGCAGCATGAAGCGGCCCTTGCCGACCTCCACGAGCACGCCCTTGCCGGCCTGCTCCCGCATGAGCACGTGCAGCATCTCCCGGATGTCGGTGTCGGCGATGCCCATGGTGCTGGCGACCTGTCTGGCGTTCAACGGCCGGCCCGGCAACTTCCGGAAAATCTCCATCACGTCGCCGAGGTGCCGGCTCGCTCCACTCAACCGCTGGCCACGGCCGCCCATGCCGTCGGGGCCCACCTTGCGGCCACCCGACTTCTTCTTCCCTCCTCCTTTGCGTTTGCCGGCCATGGCCCAGACTGATTTTCCAGCAAGGTGGCGACCCCCTCTGACGATTCGACGCGGAAAAACAACAGTTGTGACCGTTCCCTTGCGAACTTCCCCGTCTCATGTCCTCAGACCTCGCATCCCAGACTCCAAACGGCCTGCACCGCTGGTTCCCCGATGGGTGGAGAGACCATGAACTGCTCGACTCGGGGGGAGGCAGCAAGCTCGAGCGCTTCGGCGACCTTGTGCTCATCCGCCCTGAACCCCACGCCATCTGGGACCGCGGCCTCACCGAGTCCGAATGGCGCCGGGTCTCCGCCGCGGAATTCGTCCCTACGGGCCGCACGAAAGGCCATTGGGAACCCCACCAAAGCGTGCCCGACAACTGGGAAGTCCGCTACCCCCTCAACGACGTGCACACCCTGCATTTCTCCCTCGAGCTGACCCGCTTCAAGCACGTCGGGCTGTTCCCGGAGCAAGCCGCAAACTGGCGCTGGATGGTCGACCGCCTCGGTCCGGGGAAGCGCGTGCTGAACCTCTTCGCCTACACTGGCGGCGCCTCACTCGCCGCTCGGGCCGTTGGCGCCGAGGTGACCCACGTCGACGCCATCAAACAGGTGGTCACCTGGACGAGGATGAACATGGAGCTCTCCGGACTCGACGGAATCCGTTGGTGCGTCGAGGATGCCCTCCGGTTCGTGCAGCGCGAGGTGCGCCGGGACAACACCTACGACCTGATTGTGATGGACCCGCCCGCGTGGGGCCTGGGGCCAAAGGGGGAAAAATGGAAGCTCGAAGAGCAAGTGGGGCACCTCATCCGGACCGCCGCCAGCCTTGTGGCTCCAGGTGGGGCCGTGGTCATGAACACGTACTCCGGGATGAGCCCCTCCTCGCTCGAAAACTTTTGGCGGGCCGCCCTGCCCGATGCCACCATCGAAGCCGGGGAGCTCTGCCTCAGGAGCGGAACCGGTCAGGTCCTGCCAACCGGCTCCCTCGTCCGCGTCGCCCGAGCCTGAAGTCCCGCGGGCCGTACCTTCGGGGCATGCTGCGTTACCCGCCCCTGTCCGCCGAAAACTACATCCGGAACCGCGCCGCCTTTGCCGAGGCGCTGAGCTCTGGAGCGATGGCCCTGTTCAGTTCCAACGACGTCTACCCGACCAGCGCCGACGGCACCCTGCCCTTTCGTCAGGACTCCAACATGCTCCACCTCACCGGGGTGGACCAGGAAGAGACCGTGCTGCTCCTTTTTCCCGACGCCCACAATCCGGCCGACCGGGAGATTCTGTTCGTCACCGAAACCAACGAGGAGATCGCCATCTGGGAAGGCGCCAAGCTGACCAAGGCCGAGGCCACCACCCAAACCGGCGTGAAGCAGGTCCAGTGGCTGTCCATGCTCGAGCGGACCATCCAGCGCCTCGTCACGGAGTGCAGCTGCTGCTACCTCCACCAAAACGAGCACACCCGCGCCAAGGTGGTGGTCGAGACCCGTGAGGCCCGGTTCAACACCTGGTTTACGGAGACCTACCCCCACGTCCGCATTGAGCGGGCCGCACCCATTTTGCACCGCACGCGTAGCGTGAAGAGCCCCGAGGAAATCGAGCGGATGCGCCACGCCTGCGGGATCACCCGCGACGGCTTCCACCGCGTGATGAACTTCCTCAAGCCTGGCGTCACCGAATACGAAGTCGAGGCCGAGTACCTGCACGAATTCGTCCGCAAAGGCTCCCGCGGCTTTGCCTATACGCCCATCGTGGCCAGCGGGGCCAATGCTTGCGTGCTCCACTACATCGAGAACAGCGCGGTGTGCCAAGAAGGCGACGTGCTGCTGATGGATGTGGGTGCCGAATACGGCAACTACGCCAGCGACATGACCCGGTGTCTGCCGGTGTCCGGCCGCTTCACCGACCGCCAGCGCAAAGTGTATGACGCTGTGCTGAGCGTGATGCGCGACGCCACCAAACTGCTGCGCCCCGGCGTCAGCCTCCACGAATACCACAAGCAGGTGGGCGAGCTCATGACCGAGCAGCTCCTCGTGCTGGGCCTGATTGACCAGCACGACGTCGCCAAGCAGAACCCCACCTGGCCCGCCTACAAGAAGTACTTCATGCACGGCACCTCCCACTTCATCGGACTGGACGTCCACGACGTGGGCCTGTGGCACGAACCCATTCGCGCCGGCCATGTCTTCACCGTCGAGCCCGGCATTTACATCCTCGAAGAGGGCCTGGGCATTCGGCTCGAGAACGACATCGTCGTCACCGAGGACGGATTCGACGACCTGATGGGCGACATCCCGCTCGATGCCGAGGCCATCGAGGACGCGATGAATTCCTGAGCCATGGCCGAAGGAACCGACAGCGTCATGCTCGGACTGCAGCTCCCCACGGACCCCCGTTGGGTGGAGCTGGTCGAGTCCAACATTCCCGAGGTCCTCACCGACCACGCCTGGTGTGAGCAGAAGGCCGCCTCCAATGCCATTTCCACCATTGTCCGCTACCCCGAGCTGACCGACCTCGTCGAAGAATTGACCCGCATCGCCATGGAGGAGATGGAGCACTTCGGCATGGTCGTCGAGAAGATCAAGGAGCGTGGCTGGGTCCTCGGCAAAGAGCGGAAGGACCCATACATCCACGACCTCGCCACCTTCATCAAAAAAGGAGGAAGCCGGGAGGAGCAGCTCGTCGACCGCCTGCTGCTCGCCGCCATGATCGAGGCCCGCAGCTGTGAGCGCTTTCGCATGCTGTCCGAGCGCATCGCCGACGACGATTTGAAGACCTTCTACCACGAGCTGATGGTCAGTGAGGCCCAGCACTACACGACTTTCATCGGCTTCGCCCGCCAATACGGTGGCCGTGTCGATGTGGATGCCCGATGGAAGGAATTCCTCGCCCACGAGGCTGAGGTCATCCAGCGCTACGGCAAGAAAGAAACCATGCACGGCTGAGCCCGCCGCATCCCGAACGATTGAACCCCGCCCCATGAGCAACGCCCCCAAGCCCGTCGGCCTGTACCCCCTGACCCGCCGCGTCGGCGACCTTCTTTTCCTCAGCGGCGTCGGCCCCCGCATCCCCGGCAGTGGGGCCCATGATGAAGGCGTGCCCGGCTTGAAGCAGGACCACAACGGCAACTTCACGGAATTCGACTTCGAGGCCCAGGCCCGCGGCGTGCTGGCCAACGTGAAGGCCATCCTCGAAGCCGAGGGTGCCAAGTGGGAAGACCTGGTCGACATCACCGTCTTCCTGACCGACATGCAGCGCGACTTTGGTACGTGGAACCGGGTCTACCGGGAGCACTTCGAACACGTGGATCCCACCCGCCGGCCTTGCCGGACCACCATGGAAATCGGGGCACTGCCCACGCCCATTGCCGTCGAACTCAAGTGCATCGCGCACGTGGGGCAGGACTGATTTCATTTCCGGCACCGGATTTGCTCACGAAGGGCATGCGTTGGTTCCTGCTCTCCCTGTCCTTGGTGTTGGCGACGGCCGCCCCTGCCCAGTCGGTGCGCCCCGTGGTTCCCGGAGAAATCTCGGCCGATTCGGCCATCCAGCGGGAAGTCCTGCCCCTTCGAACCCTGCCTAGGCGGACGGATTTCGCGGGTGAAGACCTGTTGTATTCGGTGAGATACGGCTTCATCGAGGCCGGTGAAGCCCGGCTGACGGTCACCGCTGGACCGGACTATGGCGGCCGGTCCACGTGGAAGGTCACTGGGACCGGCAGGAGCACTGGCGCACTGGATTGGGTGTTTCGGGTGCGGGACCACTACGAAAGCCACATCGACAAGGCAGGGCTCTTTCCCCACCATTTCACCCGCCGGGTGCGGGAAGGCGGCTACCGTCTCGAGCGCGACATCGCCTTCGACCCCGCCCGGCGATCGGCTGCCACCACGCAAAATGGACGCACCCGCCACCACGTGATGCCCGCCTTTGTCCAGGACCTCGTCTCGGCCTTCTATTGCGCTCGCAGACTGCCGCTCAACCGCATGCATCCCGGTGAAGTCATCGACATCCCCACCATCGTAGACGGCAAAATCCACACACTTCGGGCGCGATTTGTCGGCCCCAGATCGGTCGACGTCAAGGCCGGAACGTTTGAGGGATTGGCCTTCGCCCCCATCGTCCGAAAAGGCCGCATCTGGAAGGACGCCGATGACCTGACCGTCATCGTCTCAGCGGATGACCGCCACCTGCCCGTCCTCATCGAATCGGACCTCGTCATCGGCTCGGTCCGCCTCGAGCTCGTCGAGGACCGAAGTGTTCTAGAAGGAGCACAGGCGGCCAGCATCGGGCCGTAACTTGCCGGCATGGCCGAAGCCGATTCCTTCGATCCCGGCGTCCTCGATCGCCTGAAGCAATTGCAGGACAAATACGCCGCCATGGGCCAGGACCTCACGTCCTACCTCGATGGTCTGTTGCACGCGGATTTCCCCACCTATTGGGATTACATCAAACTCGACACCCTGCTGAGCCTCCAGCAACCGGTGACGCCCTTCCCGGACGAGCAGATCTTCGTGATGTACCACCAGATCACGGAGCTGTACTTCAAGCTCTCGTTGCTGGAAATCGAACAAATCCACGCGGAGACCGACATCGATGCGGCGACCTTCCTTGAGCGGGTCAACCGGGTCAACCGCTACTTCGAAAACCTCGTCCGCAGCTTCGACATCATGGTCCATGGATTGGACCACGAGCAATTCCTGAAGTTCCGGATGTCCCTGCTTCCCTCGAGCGGATTCCAGAGCGTGCAATACCGGCTCATCGAGATTGCCTGCACCAGCCTCGACCGGCTCGTCCACCGCGAACTCCGGGATGAGCAAGCGGATTACACGTTCGACCAGGTCGACAGCCTGTTTGATGTCCTGTACTGGCGGCGGGGGGCGAGTGAACTCGCGAGCGGCGAACCCACCCTCACCCTTAAGCAGTTCGAGAAAAAGTACCGGGAGCACATCGTGCAGTTCGGCGAGGAGCGGTACTACACCAACCTCCGCCGAAAGTGGCTTTCTCTGGACCCCGAGCACCAGACGAAGGAGCTGAAGGACGCCCTCCGAACGCTGGATGAACTGGTCAATGTCCATTGGCCCCTCTCGCACTACCGCAGTGCGGTCCGACACCTCCAGAAGGACCCGATTGACATTGCGGCCACCGGAGGGACCAACTGGCAGCAGTACCTGCCTCCCCGCTTCCAAACCCTCCTCTTCTTCCCCGAACTGTGGACGGAACAAGAGCAGGCCGAGTGGGGAAAAAGCTGGGTCATGGCCCACTTCGCCCACAAGTGATCCGCAGGCGGAATCGGCCCCGGAAGCGTTAAAAGTCGACGCCGGCAAAACTTTTGGAGTGGCGGCCCGTTGCTCCCGTGAATGACGGCAACTTGCCGGTTCACGACCTCCATGCGCACCGTCCTCATCCCCCTCTTCCCCGTCTTGCTCATTCTGGGCTTGGTGAGCTGTGGTGGGCCGGACCGGGAGGTCAACGTCCTCGCCTCTTCGACCGGACAAGGCACGGCACCCGCCTCCCCCGCGCTGACGCCGGATGAAACGGAGGCCCTGCGGTTCGCCATCGAAGACACCGTGGCCCTGCGTGTCGAGGCCGGAACTGTACGAAGCGGACAGAGCCTGTCCCACTTGCTGTCGCCGGCCGGAGTGAGCGCGCAATTGCTCCACGCCATGGCCACCGAGGAGCGCGGTGTGTTCGATGTCCGGCGAATGAAGGCGGGCAACGACTGGTCCCTCTTTTCGGGGCCGGACGGCTCACCCAGGCATTTCACCTACACCATCAACTCCAAGGAATACGTGGTGTTTGACCTGCGCGAAGGCGGGGGAGCCCGTCGGGGAGAATTCCCATCCGAAACCAGGCGGGGCTATGTCGAGGGGGAAGTGCGTGGCAGCCTATACCAAGTCCTCGAGGACGAAGGCCACTCCACCACCTTGGCCCTGGCCATGTCCCAGGTCTACGCCTGGACCATTGACTTCAGCCGAATCCAAGCCGGCGATCGGTTCCGCATTCTCTACGACCGAGACTGGGTGGACGGGAAGGCCGTAGGCATGCCGCGCGTGCTGGCCGCCGAGTTCGTGCACCGCGGCCGAAACTTCCCCGCCTATGCCTATGATCAAGGGGACGGCACCGACCATTTCGACGAGACCGGAGCCAGTCTGCGGAAAGCCTTCCTTAAGGCGCCGGTCGAATTCAGCCGCATCTCGAGCCGGTTCGACAAAAAGCGGTTTCACCCCGTGCTCAAAAAAGTCAAGGCCCACCTCGGGACCGACTATGCCGCACCGCACGGGACCCCCATCGTCGCCGTCGGAGATGGCGTGGTCATCAAGGCCAGTTACACCAAGGGCAACGGGAAATACGTGAAAATTCGGCACAACGGGACCTACACGACGCAGTACCTGCACATGAGCCGACGCAATGTCAAGGAGGGACAGGCCGTCCGACAGGGGGACGTCATCGGCTACGTCGGAAGCACGGGGCTGGCGACCGGGCCCCACGTCTGTTTCCGTTTCTGGAAGAATGGGCAACAAGTCGACCACCTGAGGGAGGAGTTCCCCCCGTCGACGCCGATTGAATCGGACCACGAGAATCGCTTCGCGGAAGCGGTGACTTCGTGGAGGGAAGAGATGGCCCGCTTCGATGGCCGGTCAGAGGTCCAGATGGCGGCCCAGTCCCCTTGATTGGGTGCGCTCAGTCGCCCTTGCTGGCCGCCTGCAACAGGCCCACCCCCAGTCCGTCCGTCAGGAGCAGGCCCTTCCGGGACCGCTCGGGGTGGTACTGCACCCCGACGAGGTAGGACACCGAGGCCGTATCGGTCCACCGGATGCCTTCTACCAGCCCATCGGGTGCCACGGCCCACGGTTCGAAGCCCTCGGCGAGTTCCGCGATGCCCTGGTGATGGTGGCTCACCACCAAAGCCGACTCCGTGAGGGTCCAGGAAACTGACCCTGAAGCCCACGGCAAACTAACCTCGACGGGATGGAGCGTGTCCCGGGTGTCTCCGGGTTGGCCGCCCCGGTGGCCCTCATGGCCGGCATCCGGCAAGTGGGGATGCAAGGTGCCGCCGCCATGGACGTTCATGACCTGAAGGCCCCGGCACACTCCGAGACAGGGCAGGCCTTGTGCCCGCACCGCATCCAGGAGCTGGTGCTCCACCCGGTCCCGTTCGACGTCGATGCGACCGCACCGAACCGTGTCATCCGGCTGGCCGTAACGGCCCGGGTGGATGTCCTCCCCGCCGGTTAGGACGATGGCCTCCGCCTGGGCGATTTCGGATTCCAAGGCGAGTGACTCCATCCCATAGGCCTGAACGAAGCGAATCGGGGGACCGCCGAGGCTGTCGTTGAGGCGGCCCAACCAGTTCCGATAGTTTCGGCTTGAGTAATACTTGGACAGGATGACCGTCGCACTGTCCGTCGCCGCGGCCTCGGTGGACGCGTTTGGCGATGGGGGAGTCGTGCAGGACGGGATGGTCAGCATCGCGGCTGACACGGCGAGCATCAAAAGGCAGAAGGAAGCGAGCCCCTTCATGCGGACCAACTTTCGACCTCCTCGAGCTGCAGGGCGGGCAGGTCGAGCTTGTTCTTCTTGCGAAAGCCGTTGAGCTTCTCGCGCAGGGCTGCCGGCTTGGCCTCGCGGATGGCGTCGGGGGTGTCGAACCCAGCAGCGGCTACGTGGGGCGCCCAATCGGCGGGAATGCCCAAGGCCTCCAAAGCGCCGAGGTCGGGCCCGGCGCGGAAGACCTCCGGCCGCATCTGCGGGAAGAAGAGCACCTCCTGGATGGAGCGCTGGTCGGTCAGCATCATCACCAAGCGGTCCACCCCGATGCCGACGCCGCTGGTCGGCGGCATGCCATATTCCAAGGCCCGCAGGAAGTCTTGGTCGATGAACATCGCCTCGTCGTCCCCGCGCTCGCCGAGCTTGAGCTGGTCTTCGAAGCGCTCGCGCTGGTCGATGGGATCGTTGAGCTCCGAATAGGCGTTGGCCACCTCCGTTCCGTTGATGAACAGTTCGAACCGTTCCGTGTAGCCGGGCTTGTCCCGGTGGGCCTTGGTGAGGGGCGACATCTCCACGGGATAGTCCGTGATGAACGTGGGTTGCACGAGGTGGTGCTCGCACTGCTCGCCGAAGATCTCGTCAATCAGCTTGCCCTTGCCCATGCTGTCGTCCACCTCGATGCCGAGGGAGGTGCAGGCCCCGCGCAGGGCGGCTTCGTCCATGCCGTCGATGTCGACGCCGGCTTGCTCGAGGATGGCATCGCGCATCGACAGCCGGCGGTAAGGCGGCGCGAAGTCGATGGTGTTGCCCTCCAGCGTGGCGGTGTTCGTTCCATGGACGGCCTGGCAAACGCGTTCGAGCAGTTGCTCGATGGTCTCCATCATCCAATGGTAGTCCTGGTAGGCCACGTACAGCTCGAGAACGGTGAACTCCGGATTGTGTGTCCGGTCCATGCCCTCGTTGCGGAAGTTGCGGGAGAATTCAAAAACGCCGTCAAAACCGCCCACGATGAGCCGCTTCAAATAGAGCTCGTTGGCAATCCGCAGGTAGAGGGGGATGTCCAGCGCGTTGTGGTGGGTGATGAACGGGCGCGCTGCCGCGCCACCGGGAATGGCCTGCAGCACCGGGGTGTCCACTTCGAGCCACCCCTTTTCAGTGAAGGCGTCGCGCATAGCTTGAATCACCCGGCTTCGGGCCTCGAAGGTGCGCTTGACCTCGGGGTTGACGACCAGATCGACATACCGCATCCGGTAGCGGAGCTCGGGGTCCGTGAACGCATCGTGCACCTGCCCGTCCTCGTCGGTCTTGACGGAAGGCAGCGGGCGAATGGACTTGCTGAGGACGGTGAGCTCCTTGACCAGGACGCTCGGCTCACCAGTCTGGGTCATGAACGTGGTGCCCTTCACCCCGACGATGTCGCCGCGGTCGAGGAGCTTCTTGAAGACGGTGTTGTACATCGTCTTGTCCTCGTCGGGACAGAGCTCATCTCGGTTGAGGTAGATCTGGATCTTCCCGGTTGCGTCCTGAAGCTCAGCAAAGGAGGCCTTGCCCATGATGCGGCGGGAGAGGATGCGGCCGGCGAGGCAGACCTCTCGGTCGGCTTCGAAGGCGGCGGACAAGGGGCCCGCGTGGGTGTCCACGGGGTAGGCTGCGGCCGGATACGGGTCAATGCCCAGCTGGCGCAGTTGAGCCAGGCTCTCGAGACGGACGCGTTCCTGTTCGGGTCGGATCATGGTGAATCGGTTGCGGCGGAAACCTCCGCAAAATTAGGCTTCCCCGGCCGTCGGCCCCGCTGTAAATTCGTGGAGACTCCTCAGACCATGCGCGACCTCATCGCCTCCTTCCCCGATCAACTGACCGCCGCGGCGGCGTCCATGGCCTCCCAACCCCTCCCGGAGGGCGCACCAGACCACGATCGAATCCTCGTTCTGGGAATGGGGGGGTCGGGCATCGGCGGCCGCTTCCTGTCGGGGCTGCTGGCGGATTCAGCCTCCGTTCCGGTGGCCAGTGGGCACGACTACCGCATCCCCAAGTGGGTTGGGCCGACCACCCTCGTCATCGCCTGCAGCTACAGCGGCAACACCGAGGAAACCCTCACCGCCCTCGCGAAGGCGCAGGACGCTGGAGCCCAAATCCGCGCCCTCACTTCGGGCGGAAAGCTGGGCGCCTTGGCCGAAGAACATGGCTGGCCCTGCCTGACGGTGCCGGGCGGCCATCCGCCCCGCTCCCAGTTCGGCTGGGCCGTCACCGGGCTGCTCCACCATTTCGCCGCCCTCGGCCATGCGCCAGCCGATGCCCCCGATGTCCTCGCCGATGTCGTCGCCTCCGCCAATCTTCTCCGTACGGAATCCTCGCCCATCCAAACCCTCGCCAGCCATTGGGCTGATTTGCTCGCCGACAAGTCCCCCATGCTCTACGGAGACGCCGCCCTTGAGCCGGTGCTCATCCGCTGGCGCCAGCAACTCAACGAGAACGCCAAGCGCCTCTGCAATCACCACGTCTTCCCGGAGATGAACCACAACGAGCTGGTCGGGTGGGAAAGTGGAGATGCGACCATCGGCGCTTTGTTCCTCAACACACCGGAGGATCATCCCCGGACCGCGAAGCGCATGCATCTCTGCAAGGACCTCTTCCGAGACGCAGGCGCCACCGTGGAAGAGGTGTCCGCTGCAGGAACGACCCGGCTGCAGCGGTGGATGCACCTCGTCCACCTGGGCGATTGGCTGTCCCTGCTCATGGCCGAAAAAAGTGGCGCGGACCCGGTGGACATCCGCCACATCGATTACCTCAAGGGGGAATTGTCCAAGATGGCATGACGCCCAAGGTGCAAGTGCGCGACCTGGGCCGCGCGGACTACAAGCCCACCTGGGACCTTCAGGAAACCCTGCTGAAAAAGGCGGTGGACCGGAAAATCAAACGGCGCCGTGCCGGTCTGCCGGAGACGGGTCGGACCGAGGGCGACGACCCCGCAGACTATCCCTGGCCCGAACACCATCTGCTTTTCGTGGAGCACCCCCACGTCCTGACCCTCGGCAAAAGCGGCGATGCCAACCATGTCGTCGCCTCCCCCGAACGGTTGGCCCAACTGGGGGTCGAATACCACGAAATCAACCGCGGTGGCGACATCACGTACCATGGACCCGGTCAGCTCGTGGCCTACCCCATTCTCGACCTCGACCAATTCCGGACCGACATCGGGTGGTACCTGCGTCAACTGGAGGAGGCTGTCATCCGCACCTGCGCAGACTGGGGGGTCCAAGCCGGCCGTGTGGAGGGCCTCACCGGGGTCTGGGTGAATCCAGAGGCCGGACTCGCGGCCCGGAAGATCTGCGCGATCGGAGTCAAGTGCAGCCGGTGGGTGACCATGCACGGCCTCGCCTTCAACCTCGACACGGACCTCGACTTCTTCAACCTCATCGTCCCCTGTGGCATCGCCGACCGGGGGGTGACGAGTCTCAGCAGGGAAAGCGCCCGGGAGGTCGTGCGGGAAGACGTCCGGGATGCCTTGGAATCCCATCTCTTGACCGTACTTGGGGGTTCGCGTTGACCCCTTTCCGATGAAGAACACCATTCTTTGGCTGTCGCTTTCAGCCGTCGCCGTGGTCCTGCTCGTCGAGTGGACCGACAACGGACACATCTGGCAGGGACTCCGAGAATGTTACTTCCGCGGGTACCGGGATGCCAAGGTGGATGACCTGCCGTTCAAGACGTTCCGGACCATCCCCGCCTCCGAGGCCCCCCGGGCCTGGCCGCTGCACGACCGGTTCGCCTCCTCCATTCCGGACGGTGTCCGAGATTCGACCGAGGCGCACGGCACGGTCGCCTTGACCGTCGTCCACCGGGACTCCCTTCTGCTCGACTGGACGTCAGACCAGATTGACGGCGCGGACACCATGCGGACCAATGCGTTCTCCATGGCCAAGACCTTCACGGCCTTTGCGGTCGGCACCGCCGTGACCCGCGGCCTGCTGTCCGTGGACGACCCAGTCTCTCGATATCTCCCCCGCTTTCGCGAGGGGCCCGGTGCGGACCTGACCATCCGCCAGGTCCTCCAGATGAGGAGTGGCATTCCGTTCGGCGAGAGCTACCGCAATCCGGTCGGCTTCATGGCGAGGAGCACGTACGGCCGCGGCATCCTCGAGCGCACCGCCTGTTACGACGTGGACGGCGAGGCTGGGGTGCCGTGGAAGTACCAGGGGGGCAACACGCTAATCCTCCAAGAGATCCTGCTCTCCGTCATCGATGTGCCTTTGGGGACGTGGTTTGCAGAAACGGTCTGGCAGCCCCTCGGTGCGGCAGAGGATGCCGCCTGGGCCGTGGACGACCGGGGCCACGAACGGAACTACTGCTGCTTCTACTCCCGGGCTACGGAGTATGCCCGTCTCGGCCAACTGCTCCTCGACACCGGGCGGGTCGATTCCGTCCAGCTCATCGACCGCACGTTCATGGAAGAGCTGATGACCCCGGTCGGTGCCCTGCCCAATGGGACCGACATCCAACATTACGGGTACCAGGTCTGGATGGGCACGCACTGCGGCCATGCCTTCAAGAGCATGCAAGGGCTGCATGGACAATACATCGTCGCCGTGCCGGACCTGGATCTCGTGGCGGTCCGAACGGGCTTCGATCGGCCGAAGGGCAAACTCAGGCACATCGACGGAGACGTCTACCACACCTTGGACCTCGCCTTCGATCTGGTCGGCTCACGCTGACAAAAACAGATACAAACGCATTTCTATCGTCTGCGAATTTGCATTTTACCGCGTCGAATGCGTATATTCAATTTTTGTAGCGTTGTGGGAAACCCCTCTCACATGTTCCAACCAAATCGTTTGCCAATGAATGCTCAGCTCGATGCCATCATCGTGGATGATGAAGCTCCAGCCCGCGAAGTGCTACACAGCCAGATTGAACGCCACTGCCCGTTCATCCGCGTGATCGACCAAGCCCCGAATGCCCGAATCGGGTATGACGCCATCCGCAATGGTCGCCCCCACATCGTCTTCGTGGACATTCGAATGCCTTTCGAAACCGGACTCGACCTCATTGATCGATTTGACGACCGGGAGTTCTATGTGGTCTTCTACACCACCTACCAGGATTATGCCATCGACGCCATCCGCCGTCAGGCCTTCGACTATCTGCTGAAGCCCGTTGATCCGGTGGACCTGAAGGCTTGTGCCGACCGCATCCGGGAGCACTTCCGGGTGAAAATGATCGAGAACGGGGATTTCCACCGGAAGCTCGAGATCACGACCTCCGGACAACGCCACTTCATCCGCCACTCCGAAATCCTCCACGTGGAGGCCAGCGGAAGCTATGCGTGCATCTACAAGACCGATGGCACCCGCCTCATGGTCTCGAAGAACCTGAAGTATGTGGAGAGCCTGATTGACAATCCCAAGTTTGTCCGCGTCCACAATAGCCAGCTGGTGCACCTGAACAAGATTCGCCAGTGCAACTACCGCACGAATTCCATCACGCTCGTGAACGGCAAGGAGATTGCCCTCGCCGTGCGCAAGCGGGAAGACCTGCGACGCCGGATGGCCGAACTGCTCTCCTCCGAGGATGGCGCCGGCCTTGACGCCTCGGTCGCCTGAAGGCGGCCCCGCCGTCCCCGCGTACCTTCGCCGGGGAATGACGACCAAGTCTGACATCCGAACCCTCGACGATGCCGCCCTCAAGGCGGCTGTCGTCGATTTGGGGCAACCCGCCTTCCGAAGCAAACAGATTTCAGAATGGATCTGGACGAAGGGGGTGACCGGTTTTGACGACATGACCAACCTGCCTCAAGGGCTGAGGAATTCCCTGTCTGAGGCCTTCACCCTCGCGCCCATCGCGCCCGAGGAAGAGCAAGTCAGCCGGGATGGCACGGTCAAATGCGCCTTCCCCATTGAGCCTGGCAAGGTGGTTGAAGGGGTGTTGATCCCGGCCAAAGACCGGATGACCGCTTGCATCAGCAGTCAAGTGGGCTGCAGCCTGTCGTGTGCTTTTTGCGCCACCGGCAAGCTCAAGCTGCTCCGCAACCTCACTGCCGGGGAGATTGTCGATCAGGTGCGCCACATCGCCCGACTCGCCGAGCAGCACCACGACCACCGGCTCACCAACATCGTCTACATGGGGATGGGGGAGCCCTTGCTGAATTACCGCAACGTCCTGGAGTCGGTCGACCGCATCACCGGCACGCCCGGCCTCGGCATGAGCCCGAAGCGCATCACTGTCTCTACCGCCGGCATCGCCAAGATGATCCGGAGGCTGGGCGACGATGAAGTCAAGTTCAACCTCGCCTTGAGCCTCCACGCCGCTGAGGACGGCAAGCGCAACCGGATCATGGAGATCAACGAGACCAATGACCTCGCCAGCCTGCGGGATGCGCTCGTGTACTTCTATGAAAAGACCGGGACCCGCGTCACCTTCGAGTACATCCTGCTCGGCGGATTCAACGACGACATCGACGACGCGCGGGATTTGGCGCGCTTCGCTTCCTGCGTGCCGTGCAAGGTGAACCTCATCGAGTACAACCCCATTGACGATGCGCTCTTCCGCAAGGCGGACGCGCAGAAGACGGATGACTTCAAGGACGTCCTAGAGGACAAGTTCAACATGGTGGTCAACGTCCGCCGCTCCCGCGGGGAAGACATCGATGCCGCCTGTGGCCAATTGGCCAACAAGAACAAGCTGGCGGCCGGGCAGGCCTGAGCGACGAAATCAGTCGAGCTTGAGGACGGCGAGGAACGCCTCCTGCGGCACCTCAACGGAGCCGACCTGGCGCATGCGCTTCTTGCCTTTTTTCTGCTTCTCGAGCAGCTTCCGCTTCCGCGTGATGTCACCGCCGTAGCACTTCGCCGTCACATCCTTCCGGACCGGTTTGATGGTCTCGCGGGCGATGATCTTGGCCCCGATGGCGGCCTGGAGGGCAATCATGAATTGCTGACGCGGAATCAGTTCCTTGAGCTTGGCACAGATCTTCTTGCCGAGCTCGAACGCATTGGACCGATGGACCAACGCAGAGAGGGCGTCCACCTGGTCGCCGTTGATCAGGATGTCTAGCTTGACGAGCTGGGACGGGTGGTACTGGTCCGGGAAGTAATCGAAGGAGGCGTAGCCGCGCGACACGCTCTTGAGCTTGTCGTAGAAGTCGAACACGATTTCGCCGAGCGGCATGTTGAACGTGAGCTCCACGCGGTCGGAGGTCAGATACACCTGGTTCTGGAGCACGCCCCGCTTGTTGATGCAAAGGGTCATGATGGCGCCGACATATTCCGCCTTGGTGATCACCTGCGCCTTGATGAATGGCTCCTCCACATGATCGAGTTTGCCGGGGTCGGGCAGCTCAGAGGGGTTGTTGATGACGATGGGGTCACCCTTCTTGGGATGGCAGATGTAGCTCACGTTGGGCACGGTCGTGATGACCGTCATGTCAAACTCCCGCTCCAGCCGCTCCTGCACGATCTCCATGTGAAGCATGCCGAGGAAGCCGCAACGGAAGCCGAATCCCAAAGCCGCCGAACTCTCCGGCTCAAAGACCAAGGAGGCATCGTTGAGCTGGAGCTTCTCCATGCTGTAGCGGAGCTCCTCGTAGTCCTCCGTGTCGACCGGGTAGATGCCCGCAAAGACCATGGGCTTGACATCCTCGAAACCTTTCACGGCCTCCTCGCAGGGAGAGGCAGCGAGGGTCAGCGTGTCCCCGACCTTGACCTCCTTGGCGTTCTTGATGCCGGAGATGATGTAGCCCACGTTGCCGGTGCCCACCACATCCTGCGGTTGCAGGTCGAGGCCAAGCACGCCGATCTCGTCGGCGTTGTATTCGCGCTCGGTGTTGAAGAAGCGCACGCGGTCCCCCTTCTTGATTTCTCCATTCAACACCCGGTAATAGGCGATGATGCCGCGGAAGGAGTTGAAGACGCTGTCGAAGACCATGGCCTGCAACGGAGCCTCCGCCTCGCCCTTCGGGGCCGGGACCCGTTCCACGATGGCTTCGAGAATCTTGTCGACGCCGAGCCCCGTCTTGCCGCTGGCGGGCAGCACGTCGTCCGGGTCACATCCGATGAGGTCCACGATTTGGTCCGTCACCGCCTCGGGGTCGGCGCTCGGCAAGTCCATCTTGTTCAGGACGGGAATGATCTCCAGGTCGTGCTCGATGGCAAGGTAGAGGTTGGAGATGGTCTGCGCCTCGATGCCTTGGGTGGCGTCCACGATGAGGAGGGCGCCCTCGCAGGCCGCGATGGACCGGCTCACCTCGTAGCTGAAGTCCACGTGCCCTGGGGTGTCGATGAGGTTGAGGACGTACTCCTGCCCCCCTTGACTGTGGCGCATCTGGATGGCGTGGCTCTTGATGGTGATGCCGCGCTCGCGCTCGAGGTCCATGTCGTCCAGGGTCTGCTCCTGCAGCTGGCGATCGGTTACCGTCCCGGTCACCTGCAACAGGCGGTCGGCCAACGTGCTCTTGCCGTGGTCGATGTGGGCGATGATGCAGAAGTTCCGGATGTTCTTCATGGGCAAGGACAAAAGTACGGCGCACCGAGCCCTTCCGAAGTGCAACCGGTGGCCCTCATTGAGAGTTTTATTTGTGTTACACCCCCGGGCTTTCCCATGGGACCAGCCTACGTGCTCACGTGGGCGCTCCTTGCGGTATATTGCGCCCCCGCGAGAACCAACACCCATGAGAGTCAACCTCGTCTCCTTCCTCCTTCTCAGCCTGTCCGCCACCGTGATGGCACAGGATGCCCTGCCCGAAGACATCGCCGCGCTGTACAGCAAATACGGCGGCTTCGAATACGCCGTCATGATGATGGACCGGGATGAGTGGGGGGCCTACCGCAACTGGGAGGGCTACAACCAGCAGGATGTCATCGATGTCATCGAGCGCCACCAGAGCACACCCGAATACCTCGAGCGCAAGGCCGTTCGGAAGCAACAGCGCATGAGCCGCGCCGGAGAATGTGATTGCTGGGTTGAGCCGGATGAAACCTACACCGAGATCACGCCGGACATGCAGCAGTTCACTGGGGGTGCCGGCATCGATGTGGATTACGCGCACGGACCACTCGCCCTGCCTTTCACGTTCAACCTCTTCGGCCAGGAGTACAATGAATTTTACATCAACTCCAAAGGCCTAATCTCCTTCACCGAGCCCATCATTGATTGGACCCCAGAGGAACTGCCCGACGCCAACTACAACATCATCGCCGGATACTGGAGCGACGCGGACTACCGCCTGACCGGTGACATCTTTTATCGCATTACGCCGACTGCCGTCTACGTCAACTGGGTGGATGCCGGCTACTACAACAACCATGACGACCGCATCGTCAGCTTCCAGATTGTCTTTGCCGAAGACGGTTCGGTGTCCATCGGTGGGGGCAACAACATCCAGTTGTGCTACCAGGACATGCAGTGGGCCCACGGCGATGTCGGCGGACAGGGTGGTTGCTGCGGACCCAACCCAGCCACGGTGGGGGTCGACGTTCAGAACAACAGCGACAACTTCGTCCAATTTGGCCGGTTCAACTTCCAGGACGACTCGTACAACGGCCCGTATGGCGCTGGTCCCGATGAGCAGGACGGCTGCTTCTGGCTCAACGGCAAGGACTTCTGCATCAACGTGTCCGGTGTGGACCCCAATCAGGCGCCCATCCCCACGGAGACCCCGGGAAGCGGATGTGACGACACGCTGTACGTCTGCCTGAACGACACCCTTGACCTCGACCTCGGCTTCCTTTCTCCGGAGGATGGGCAGACTGTCAGCATCGAACTGTCCGACGTCCCGGCCGTGACCAACAACGGGACCTATGTCGAGGACGGCATCACCTATCTCGATGCGTATCTAGCTGGCTCCCCTGAGAGTGTGGGCACCTATGATCTTCAAATCACCGCCACGGACGATGGCACCCCCGTGGGGCAGACCGTCCTCAGTTATGTGGTGGAGGTAATCAACGTGGAGCTGCCCACTTTGACCGTGGACGGTGACTTCAGCATCTGCTCCGGCCAGGAGACGACCATCACCTGCAACGACGACTTCGATAGCTACGAATGGTCTCTGGGGTGCACCGGTCCAGAATGCACGTACCCCTTCGGCGGCACGTTCAACGTCACCGCCTCCATTGACGAGGGTTGCTCCGCCTCGGAGGACTTCTTCATCTACCAGAGCCTCTACTTCTTGCCCGACGTTTGCATCGAGCCCAACCCGATTTGTGGGGATGACACCGCCATCGTCTCCGTCTGCGACGAGGACATGGACGCCTTCATCGAGTACGAATGGGACGGCAACTGGAACGGTGCCGGCGGTGAAATCGTCATCCCGCAGACCGAGCTGGGCGACACCGCCATCGGGGCCACCCCCGGTTCCTATCGCATCCTCGTGACCAACTCTGACGGGTGCCAGGGCCAGCGCGTCTTCAACATCGAGCAGGTGACCCAAGTGATCCCGGACATCACGATTCCACCGGTGTGCGACAGCCTGTACTCCGTCCAATTCGAAGGGGGCTACACCACACCGGACGCCGGACCGCTTTTGGTCTACATGACGTCCTCCGACCCCTTCGGCTGGGGCGGCGACAACTTCCTCGAAGTGACCGTAAGCGATGCCGACGGCAACGAGAGCAACTACGTCCTGACATCATTTGATGTCTTCACGGCACACACCGACATCGAGGTGAGCCTCGGAGACCTCGTGGAAATCGTCCTTGTGACCGGGCCCAACGCTCCTGTGGACGACTTCGGCTTCACCGTATACAACTGCACAACCACCAACCCGATGCCCATCGATGACCTTCCCGCAGCCGGCGGCCTCGTCTACTCGGCCACCGCTGAATGCGCCGTGGACCCCGTGGGCGGAGCGTGGAGCGTGAGCGAGGGCTCCGGTTTCTTCTCGGATCCCACCGAGTTCAACACCTTCTTCACCCCGACGAGCGGTCTCGGTTACTACGAAATCTGCTTCACGGATGACAACTGTGGCTACAGCGCGTGCTACCCGATGGAGACCAGCACAACCCCGTCCGGAACCCTGGTGGGTCCTTCCGGTAACCTTCAAGCCGACGGCTCCTACCTGTTGTGCGACGGAGAAAGCGCCAACTTCGCGGTGGACACCACTTTCCAAGGCACCCTCGACCCAATCGAGTGGCCCGAGGCCAACAGCGTCTCCGGCCTGTTCGCCGAATACGAGTTCGATGGATTTGGAGAGTATGATCTCTCCGTGACCCTCAACAACCTTTGCGGTACGGTTGAGCTCCCCTTCACCATTGTGACTGCTGAGCAGGGTGACCCGCAACTTGGGGAGGACATCATCATCTGCGAAGAGGGCACCGAGGTCATCCTCGACGGTGGACTCGACCCCTCCGACGACCTCGACGTTCAATGGTCCTTCCAGAACATCGACATCCCCGGTGCCGATGACTTCACGCTGGCGGCGGACGAAGCCGGTGACTACTGCCTGGAAGCCACCAACGAATGCGGCACGGCCGAAGACTGCCTCGAAGTGCTCATCTTCGAGCCCGTCCCGAATCCGCTGCCCCAGTACTCGCTCGGTTGTGATGGAGAGACCCAGCTCACCATCGACCCCCTCACCGGAAACGATTGGACCGTGACGTGGGAAGATGGCAGTGTCGGCAACACCTTCACGGCCACTTACAACCCGCACCACGAAACCTGGGTGAACGCCACCTTCGAGGACCCCCTCGGTTGCAGCAATACGGAGGACAGCACCTATGTGTGGATGGGATACCCCGTCAACCTCGGGCCATCCAGCCCGAACCAGGTGGCCTCGGAAGGCCCCCTCTTCCTCTGCCCGGAGATCCCCGAGACCTTTGAACTCGTGGCCAACAACGCTGTGACCTGGAATTGGACCATCGAGCAACAGAGCGCCTCCGGCACCGCCGTGCTGATTCCCGGCCTCAACACCGACGAAGTCACCTTCACGTCGGCGATGTTTGACAATCTCCTTGATTCGGCCTATTACAACAACCCGCTCATCCTCACGGGCACGGGATACAACCCCTGCACCACGGGAGGCCTCGGGTACGAGTGGGTGGTGGAATGGAGCAATTGCGACATCACCATCCCGAACATCTTCACCCCAGGAACCGCGGAAGGCTCCATCGGCAAAAACGACACCTTTGAAATCCAGGGATTGCTCAAGTACGACGGCGCCATTCTCGCCGTCTACGACCGCTGGGGCAACCAGGTCTTCTATTCCGAGAACTATGACAACCTGTGGACCGCGAGGGACGTTTCCCCCGGCACCCACTACTACATGCTGACCCTGCCCAACGGCCGGGACTTCAGTGGTGCCGTCATGATTCTCCGCTGATCCGAAACGGTGGCCAAGACCCGCACGCGCTTTGTTTGCAGTGATTGCGGGCATGTGACCGGCCAGTGGGTGGGCCAATGTCCTAGCTGCAAGGCGTGGAACACCGTCACCGAATTCAAAGAGTCCGCCAACCCACGGATGGAGCGGGCAGCCGTCGCGGCCGGCATGGCCGAAGCGAGGCCTTTGCGCGACTATACAGAACAAACCTCGGCCCGTGTCGGGACCGGAGAAGGTGAATTCGACCGCGTCCTGGGTGGTGGCCTCGTGCCCGGCGCCCTCGTTCTTCTCGGTGGTGAGCCCGGCATCGGAAAGTCCACGCTGAGCCTGCAGACCGCCATGAAGGCGGCCGGCAAGGTGCTCTATGTGTCCGGAGAGGAAAGCCCCGAGCAGGTTCGACTCCGGGCCGATCGCCTCGGCACCCTCGGTTCCGAACTGCTCGTGTTGCCCGAGACCTCCACGGAAGGCATCGTCAAGGCGGTCAAGGAGCACAAGCCCGACCTGCTTTTTGTCGATTCCATTCAGACCCTGCATACGCCACGGGTCGAGAGTGCACCCGGTTCCGTCGCCCAGATCCGGGAATCCACGGCCGAACTGATTCTGGCCGCCAAGCCCCTCCAGCTTCCGGTCGTGCTCATCGGTCACATCACCAAGGAGGGGGCCATCGCCGGCCCCAAGGTCCTCGAACATATGGTCGACGTGGTCCTCACCTTCGAGGGCGACCGACACCACGCCTACCGCATTCTGCGCGCGGTGAAGAACCGCTTCGGTTCCACCCAGGAGATTGGGATCTTTGAGATGCGCGGTGACGGCCTGCACCCGGTCAACGACCCGTCTGGCGCCCTTGTGGGAAATGGCGAGGCCCGCCTCAGCGGCACCGCCCTGGCCGTGGCCATCGAGGGCGCTCGGCCCCTCACAGTCGAAATCCAGGCCCTCGTCAGCAGCGCCGTCTACGGCACTCCTCAGCGGTCCGCCACCGGCTACAACCTGCGCCGACTGAACATGCTCCTCGCCGTGCTCGAGAAGCGCTGCGGCTTCAAGTTGGGGGCCTCCGACGTCTTTCTGAATCTGGCCGGCGGCATCCGCCTCGAAGACCCGGGGGTCGACTTGGCTGTGGTGGGCGCCATCCTCAGCAGCACCCTCGATCTCACCCTCGACCCCCGCACGGCGATGTGTGGTGAAGTTGGCCTGACCGGTGAAGTCCGGCCCGTGGCCCGTCTCGAACAGCGCATGGCCGAAGCCGCCAAGATGGGCATGGAACGGCTCGTCGTGAGCGGTCTGGGCCAGAACGAGCCCGAGCCGCCGAAAGGCCTCACCCTCGTCAAAGTCAGCCGCGTGGGCGAGCTGCAGAAGGTCTTGTTCTGAGCGCCGGGATCACCCCTCGGCTCCGGCCACAACGACCACAAATTCCCCCTTGGGTGGGTGGGCCTCGAAGTGGGCGTGCAACGCCTCCACCGTGTCCCGCCGAGTCTCCTCGAACTTCTTGGACAGTTCGCGGCTCACGCTGGCACGGCGGTCCGGCCCGCAGTGCTCAATAAGCTCCCCGAGCAATTTGACGATCCGATGCGGTGACTCATAGAGCACCGTGGTCCGGGTCTCAGCGGCGAGGGCCTTCAGCCGCGTCTGCCGGCCCTTCTTGTGCGGCAGAAACCCTTCGTAGACGAAACGCTCACATGGCAATCCGCTCACAACGAGCGCAGGAACGAAGGCTGTAGCGCCGGGGAGGCATTGGACCTCAACCCCCGCTTCAATGCAGGCGCGCACCAACAGGAATCCAGGGTCGCTGATGGCGGGGGTTCCGGCATCGCTACACAGGCAGGCCGACGCTCCCGCCACCAGGTCCGCCACCACACCATCCACCACTTTGTGCTCGTTGTGGGCGTGAAAGGCCCTCAGGCGCGCCTCCAAGCCGTTCAGGCGCAACAGGGACCCGGTGGTGCGGGTGTCTTCCGCCAAAACGAAATCAGCTGCTTCAATGGCCTCCTTGGCCCGCGGTGTGAAGTCCCCGAGGTTGCCGATGGGGGTCGGAACGACCGTCAGCATCAGGCGTAACGGCGTTGAAGCTTGTCGAGGAACCGGGCCACGGTCGGGTCCTCCTCGTCCCACGTCTTGGACTCCGGGACATGTTGGTGGAGCCAATGCAGGGCCAATTGCACATCCCCCGCTCCATCGAGCGCCTCGAGCACCTTGTCGAAGAGCATGGCATCATCCTGGAACAACACCTTGATGCACTCGTACTTCTCGACCAAGCTGAAGGCAGTGCGCAGGTCTCCGATGGATTGCTGTTCCATCTGCTCGGCCAGGCTCGGGGCCGCCGTATCCTCCTCGAGGGCCTCCAACAACGGCGCGGCCCGCTCGGGTTCGGGCTCGGGCTCGGGCTCGGGCTCGGGTTGGACAATCTCCACCACCGTCTCGGCTTCAGTCTGCTCCTCCTGCTCAGGTTCCGGAGACTCAACGGGCGGCTGCGCAGCGGGCACCGCCTCAGGCTCTTCCGGTTCCGGATCTGGTTGCGGGATGTCGACGGGATCGATGACATCGAAGAGGTCCGGGGTTCCCGCATTGCGTCGGGCCTCGGCGGCTTGTTCGGCTTGCTCCCGGCTGACCTCCTCGATGGCGTCGATCAGCGAGGTTTGGTAGGCGGCTCCGATGCGGAAGGGCCGCACGGGTTGCCGGTCCACGGCCTGCTCATCCACTCCTCCCTCAGGGGCCTTCTTCCGCACCTCGTAGGCAAACTCATGGGCCTTAAAGCGCAGCAGGACGAGGCGGTCACACAGCTCTCGGGCATCCTCCACAAGGGGAGTCAACTCCTCTGGCTCGAGCTCACCGGCGCGCAGTTTGATGAGACCCTCGCCCAAGTCCCCGACCAAATCTTCCAAATTCTTGAATCCCGCCATCTTACGGCCTTTGCAGTTTCCAGTCCGAAGCTACCGGCGCACCCGCCACCCTCGGCGGGCCGATTGCGGCGTCATCAACGCGGCACCGTGAATGCGAGCACGACCTCGTGACCGCCGCCCAGAACGCGGGCCAAGGTGCCCATGGCCCAATTGCGGTTGTAGCTGAAGGTCAGCTGGTTGTTGATCCGGATTCCCGCTCCGAAATGCGCCGCACCCGCCGATCGGTACCCCGCCATCAACCAGTGCTCTTGATTGCGGTCCACTCTGAGGGCGAGGGACGTCTCCGCCGGCACGGGCCGGAGATGCTGGAATTGGACAATCGGGGTCCACCCGAATATCCCGGACGTGAAGCGGTAGGCCACCATTCCCCGGAGGTGTGATTCGAGTCGGGACTCGACGCCGGTGCCATCGTAGACGGGCAGGTTGCCGCCGAGGACCTGACCCGCAGAGAAGCCGGCTTTGAGCCCCTTGCCGGTGATCCAGATTCCGGCCGTAGCGTCCGGCACGCCGACGCTCTGGTAGGTGTCGCCCAGAGCGGGGTCGCCTTCCTGTTCGAACTCGATGCGGTTGCCGTCGATGGCGAATTGCGTGAACCCCAGGCCCAGGCCGAAGGACAACCGAAGGGATTTCGTCCACCTGGTCGTGTAAGCGAGGCCCGCGTGGGCGCCGGCCATGCGGGTCGGTCCGGCGACATCGCTCCACACCCGGGCACCCCAACCGATGGAACTGGACCCCGTGGGGGAGGTCAGCGCCAAGGCGGTCGTGCGCGGCGCTGAAGCCACGCCGGTCCAAGGGCTGCGCTGCCAAATGCTCACGTGGATGGCTGTGTCGGCCGCCGCTCCGGGGTGGGCGTCGAACGGGTGGTCCAGCGGCAAAGTCGTGACCGGCAATTGCTGGGCACGGGCATCCAAACCCATCCAGGACAAGAATAAAACCAGGGCGAGAGGTCGCCGGAAAAGGAACGGCATGGGCTTCATCGCATCAGGGTGATGGGTCCGGTCCACTCGGCCTGCAGGGCAGGCTCATTGACCCGGATGTGATAGTAATAGGTCCCCACAGGAACCGGAATTCCGTTGAGGTTGCCATCCCACGACCCGTCGGTGGACCCGTAGGTCAGCAACACAGCGCCCCACCGGTTGAACAAGGTGATCTCGGCACTCGGATACTGGTCGAGGCCGCCCAGGTTCCAGGCGTCGTTGATGCCGTCGGCGTTGGGAGTGAACCCCGAGGGGATGTCCAGTTCGAGAAGGACGTCCACGAACACCGTGTCACTCGCAGCGCAGCCATCCAGTGTGGTGGCCGTGAGGATGAATTCCGTCGCGGAGAACAGGGCTTCCGTGGCGGTGGCAGCCGCTTCCGGGGACACCACATCCAATGCCGGTTCCCACGCGTGCTCCCATTCCGGATTGCCCGCACCTCCGATGGAAGCCGTGCCGCCTTCCGGCACGATCTGGTCCGGCCCAGCATCCAGCGTCGGCAGGGCCCAGCCCGTGACGGTCACGGAATCCGTTCGGACGCATCCCAGTCGGGAAGCGGTGAAGATCCAATGCCCCTCCCCGGCCGTCAATTCGGCCACGGCTGCAACGAGGCCCACACCGGTCTCGCCTCCCGGCAAGGACCAGCCGAGCTCGGTGGCGCCCTCGGCCATCGCCTCGAGTTGGAGCGGAAGTCCCGCGCAGAGGGAAGTGTCCGCAGGGACCGTCAAGGTCACATCGCCTTCGGCGACGAGCGGAATGGACGCGATGTCTCCTGTACAGCCGGCGGAATCGGTCACCACCACGGCGTACACCCCTTCCCCAATGCCATTGAGCTGGGGGCCCTGCCCAGCGGGCAGGGCGTCGACGGTCCATTGGATGTCGAATCCCGTTCCCGCGCCACCTTCTGTCGTGACGGACAAGGCGCCATCGAGGTCTCCGGCACAACTGGGACGGTCTAAGCTATCCAACAGCACCACGATGGGGGGCGGAGCGCCCACCGAAACCAGCAGAACAGCCGGGCAACCCGCCTCATCGAGGGCGGTGATCTCGTACACCCCGGCCATGAGGTCGGGAATAGAATCCGTGGTCGGCACCGCACCGAAGGGGCCGACAAAGGTGAATTCCGCCTCGCCCACGCCGTTGAGGGTCTCGAGCAGAATGAGGCCGTCCTCGCTGTTGAAGCAGGTGGCGGAGTCCACATCGGCGATGAGCTCAAAGTCGCTGGCCGGGTCGATGGTGATGGTGTCGCCCACGGTACATCCCACAGAATCCGTCAGGGTAAAGGGGTAAGTGCCCGGCACGAGGAAGGGCAGAAAGAGGCTGTCCGCCGCGCCCTCCACAGTAATGTCATACGGCGGCAGGCCTCCAGTCGGGGACACGGTCGCTTCGCCGACCAAGGCGCCCCCGCAGCTGGGCTGGGTGAGGGACACCTCCACAGCCAACCCGTTGGACTCAGCTTCAATCGTGATTGGTTCGAGGAGGGAGCACCCCAGGGAGTCGGTGACGACGAAGTCATATTGCCCCGCCGGCAAAGCGCCGGAATCCGCTCCGGTTCCCACCAAGGTGTCGCCGGCCACGGACACCCCGGACCATGCCCATGCGACAGGAAGGGAGCCACCTTCAGAAGAGGCCACCACCACACCGCTGTCTCCGGAACACACAGGCTGCTCGACCAATCCGGACCAGCTCAGAGGAGCCGGCAAGTCCACTTCGGCCACGCCGGAGGTCGCACAGTCCGGCCCGAGTGAGGCCGTCCAACCGTACACGCCGGAAGGCAGTCCCGTCCAGGTCCAGACGCCGGACGTTCCCGAAGAGGTCACTTCATCGGCGGGCAGGCCACCGAGCAGAACCGTGGCCGAATCCACATTGCCCGTCACGCTCAGGTGAATCGAGGCCAACGCCTCGGCACCCTCGCACGCCTCAATCTCCACGTCCACCAGCACATCGAGTCCGCCGCCCGGCTCCACGGTCACCGTGCCCGACGTGTCGCAGCCTTGGGCGTCAACCACGGTCCAGGCGTATGACCCGGCCGCCAGTCCCGTCCAAAGCGAGTCCTGCGGGCCTCCGTCCCATTGGATGGTCAAGGGCGCTGTGCCTCCGTCGGCGTCAATCACGGCGGTGCCGTCTGCCGTGCCCTCGCAGCTCTCCGGCGTCGCCGTGGCCACAACGGTGATGGGGTCTGGCTCCACCAAGGTGAGCGTGGTGTCCGCGAGGCAGCCTCGGGCGTCCACCACCCCGACGATGTAGGTTCCGGCGGAGAGGGATTCGAACGGTTCGAGCAACAGACCGCTTGGGCCTTCCGCACCCAAAACGAGGGGTTCGGAGCCACCGGATGCCATGACCTCGATGGTGCCGTCTTCCGCTCCATGGCAACTGATGGAGGAGCCAATGGCCGAGAGCGTCAAGGGGGGAAGTGCGTCGATGATGATCGTGGTGTCCCGGAGGCACCCAGCGGCATCCGTCACGGTCAGTGTGTAGTCCCCAGCGGGCAGTCCCACCGTGTCGGCCGCAGCCCAAGTGAGGCTTCCATCCGACGAAGCGCCGGCGATGACCAGCGGTTCCGCCCCGCCGGAAACGAGCACCGAAATAACCCCTGGCGCGAACTCACACGCGTAATCAAAGGACGTCACGGTCCAATCGAATACAGTGAAGCCCGCCAGGTCGATCTCCGTATCGACGGAACAGACCCCATCCGAAACAGAGACGGTATAGACCCCGGCCGTCAGGCCCGACCACACAGCCGAACTGTCGTCCGAGGTGGTGGGGGCGCCCACGGGGTCGGTGTTGAAATCATTGGATCCCGTCCCCCCCGAGGTGGTGACGGCAATCTCTCCGGGCCCGGTGCAGCCCTCCGGCAAAGAGGAAGTCTCGACGATGAGGGCGGGGTTCACGGTCCAGGCCGTGTCCGCTGTGCACCCGCGGGCATCGCTGGCGGAGAGTGTATACGCGCCTGGAGGAAGGGACATCCAATCCGATTCGGACACGGTTCCGGACGGCCCCTCGAGGGTCAAATCCAAGGGGTCTTCTCCTCCGGTGGCGCTCACAGCCAAGGCAGCTGAACCGGTTTCACAATCCACCACGGTCACCACAGCGGAGACCTCGACGGGCGGCAGGGAAAGGAGGTCTCCGGACCACGAGACCATGCATCCATTGGCATCGGTCAGGTTGCCTTCATAGGCCCCTGCTTCCAAGCCGCTCAACTCCAGCCCATTGCCCAATTCGCCTTCTGGCCCCGTCCAGAGGACAGTGTACTCGGGGATGCCCCCAGCCACCGTGGAGGAAAGGGCGCCATCGGCCCCATCACACCCCACCGGAGTCGTCTCCACCTCGAAGACGAGGGGCTCGGGTTCCTGAAGGATGAAGGCGGTTTCGGCCATGCACCCGTTGGCATCGGTGGCGGTGGCGGTGTACTCTCCCGTGCCCAGTCCCGTCATGGACAATCCGATGGTCGGGGCCACATCCCCAGTCCACACGACGCTGACGGCCGGAGCCCCTCCCTCGACCACCGCCAGGGCGGTTCCGTCCTCATCGCCGAAGCAGGAAGGCATGGTGGCCAGCACGGATATGGTCAGGCTGTCGGGGCCGTCCAGCAAGACGAGCGTATCGAGCGTGCACCCCAGTTGATCTGCAATGCTCACTCCGTAAAGCCCCGTGGTCAAGCCGGTCTGGGTCAACCCTGTGCCGATGAACGCCAGAGACTCGAGGTCGAGCCACGTCGCCGAATGTGGCGCGAGTCCACCCGTCACGATGGCGGTGATGGCGCCAGCATCTGCGCCGACCCCAACAGCACAGGGCGGGGGCGTGATGTCGAAGTCCACCGTGATGGCCTCCGGTTCTGTCAGCTCCACCGAACCGGATGCCGTGCAACCTGCCGCATCGGTCACGTCGTAAGCATACAGTCCCGCGGATTGGCCATTCAGGAACTCCCCGGTCGCAGAGCCGCCGTCTGGCAGGGTCCAGATGACCGTGTAGGGGGCTGTGCCGCCCACCGGGACCACTCCCACCGTGCCATCGGACAGGCCTGGACAAGTCGGGGCGGACAAGAAGGACTCGGCAGACAGGACGTCCGGTTCCTCCACGGTCGCCACGCCCATGCCCAAGCAACCGTCCGATGCGGTGACCTCGACTGCATAGGTGCCTGGTGCCAGACCGGTCAGCGTGTCCAGTGCCGCTCCAATGGTGGAGAACCCCCCGGGGCCGGTCCACTCGTACAGCACGGCTCCAGCGAACACCGCCCAGACGGTGCCGTCCGCATCGCCATTGCAAGACACGGGCAACGACCCTGTTTCAACGTCGACGGGCGGAGGATCATTCAAGGTGACGGTGGTGGACAGGGCGCAGCCTCCAGTGTCCGTTGCGGTGACGGTATAGGCCCCCGCCAGCAGGCCGGTGAGGTCGGCTCCGTTGCCGATGGGGTTCCCTTGCCCGTCCGTCCAAGAAAAGGCAAACGCACCACCCAGACCTCCGGTGGCCACGGCCGACACGGAACCGTCATCAAACCCGTTGCAGGTGGGGTCCGTGCCGAAGGCCATGACCTCGACCGGCGGGATCTCCACCACCGTGATGTCCTGGTCGCTGCAGCCATTGCCGTCCGTCGCGGACACCACGACCACCTGCTCACAGATGCCGGTGCCCACCGGACCGGTTTCCACGGCGTCATGGGACCAGCTGTACGTGATGGGTTCGACGCCGAAGTTGGGTGTGACGGAAACCTCACCCGAACACGGGGCGTCGCAGGTCGGCAGTTGCAAAACCGCAGCCGAGATGAAGAAGGGGAACGGCTCGTTGAGCGTGGCGCCCAGCGCCGAGCACCCCGGGACGAAAGCCAAGTAACTGCCCGGCCCGAGGCCCGACTGGACGGCCCCGAAGAGGGTGTCTCCCTCGATCAGCCAATACACATCAGCGCCGTCGACACCATCCGGAAGCGCAACCGTCAGGACCCCGTCATCGGCCCCACTGCAGGAAATGGGCTGGAGCACCTCGATCTCATCGGGACACTGCGCCACCGCCGGGCTGTAGAGACTTGAAAACAGGAGGAGCAGGAACAGGCCGAAACCGGAGCCCTGCCGTTGCAAGGAGGAGGAGGGGCCGTATGCTCTGGGGGGGAGGTTCATCAGCGTGACGTTTCCTCTACGGACGGGATGGGTTGAGGTTCCATTCTCATCACTGGAATGCGGCGCAGGGGACGTGGCTGCCCTTGACGGGGCAGGCGAGGATGCCCAGGGTGAATTCGTGCGTGCTGGAAGCCGCCTGACTCAGTGGGCCGACATTCCAGTCGTACGCGTAGCTTACGGTGACGTTTTCCATCAGCTTCAAAGTGAAGAGTCCACTCAACGCCGTCTCGTTGCGGTAGGCCACGCCGAACCGGATGACCTCATCGTAATCGAACAACGCCTGGACGTCCACGGCGACGGGCGCTCCAGCCGAGAACCGCAAAGAGCCCGCGGGATGGAAGCTCCACGGCCCCTCGAGGCGGATCAAGGACCCGCCGTAGAAGCCCACATGGCGTCGGAACCGGGTGTCCAGACCCCACTGGTCGACCGACGGCTCAATCAGATTCTGGACCGAGAGGCCCCAGAAGGTGTACTTGTTGTAGGTCCAGACGCCAAAATCGAGCGTCGGAGCCAGCAGCTGATTGGCGTTGGACGTGATGGCCGGGTCGTTGCCCGCCTGAAAATCCGGCAACACGATCTCGCCGAGGGCAAGCCGGTACTGCATGAACCCGAAAGCGGCACCGGCCGCCAATCGCCAGCCCTGTGCCATCTTCATGTGGTAGGCGTAAGCCAGGTCCAATTGTGTGAAGCCATAGGGTCCTGCGGAGTCATCCGTGACGCGGCCACCGAACCCATGAATGTTGCCGCCAGGTGATCGGGCGATTTCGCCTTGCAGGTTGGCAAATGCCGTCTGAGGGGCGCCGTCAAAGCCTGCCCACTGCTGGCGATAACCCGCCTTGAGCTCGAGGCAATCGGAGAAGCCTGCGAAGGCGGGGTTCTCCTGGAAATAGTTGAACTGCCAGTTGGTGCGCAGCGGAAGCTGCTGAGCATCGGTCGTCCCGAGAATGGCCGTGACGAGGCCGAGGACGGCGGCGAAGCGGAATGTGAAACGGAAGATCTTCATCGGATGATCGCCACGTGGCCGGTTTCCGGCGGAAGGGGGAGGTCCGCGTCGTTGAGTTCGATGACGTAGTAGTACGTGCCCGGGGTCAGGGGATTCCCGGAGCGCCCCGTGCCATCCCAGGGTTGGGCGTAGCCAAGTGAGCGGTGGACCAATTGGCCCCAGCGGTTGAATACCTCCACCTTGGCCCCCGGGAAGGCGGCGATGCCGTCAATCCCCCAGAAGTCATTCACGTTGTCGCCGTTGGGCGTAAAGCTGTTCGGCACGCTGATGGGTGAGCCTACCGTCACGGTCACCGAGCTGCTGACCTGACAGTCTCCGATCTGGCCGTCGACTTGGTAGGTGATGGTCTCGGCCGGGGTCACGGTCGTGGTGGCCGCATCGGGATCGGAGAGGTAGAAATCCGGAGACCACACATAGCCGAAGGCCGGGTCGCCGCCCACCACCGTCAAATCAGCCGAGGATCCAGGAATCAGGGTGTGGTTGCAACAGGCGTCCATCGTGACGCCGTCTCCCTCGAGCTCCACCACCATCGCACAGAGCGTGTCTGCGGGATCATGCTGGGTGCCGATGAGCAGGAAGTACTCGCTGTTATGGTCGAGCATGGAAGACTCCCACACGAGATCATCCGTCCCGGAAATGCACGGGCCCATCGCCGTGATGGCCGCCGGATCACACGGGTCGCCCGTGGCGCTGACCACCACAGCAGACAGGGTGTCCGGACCGGCGGCACCCTCGCAGGACACCTGCGAAATGCGGATGCGGGCACTGCCGGGATTCGCGAAATCGTGGTCGGAACGAAAGCGCATGACGGCGACATGGGTCGCATCGATGCACTCGAAATTGAGGAAGGCGTCCGCGTCCGGGAGGACGAACACCGATTGCGGAGCCTCGGGACAGAGCAACTGCGGGTCCGAGCAAGTCTGCGCGGAGAGCGGCATGGAGGCCATCCAGAGCGCCGATGCGCCGAGGAACAGCCGTGTGGTGATTCTGCACATGGGTGTATAATCGAAGGTAGCCGAGCATGCGGCCCGCCCTCGCGGGCCGTCATCGTTTATCCACAACGGCGGGTGTGCAGGGTGCGTTGCCCGGACGGTCAATCTGCAAGTGCAATCAGCACGGCATCCTTCTCCACCGCCTCACCGGGCGACACCAGGATGGAGCCAATCGAGCCCTCGCCTCCGGCGCGGAGCACGTTTTCCATCTTCATCGCCTCCAGCACGATCAAAGGGTCGCCTTCCGCTACGGGCTGGCCCGTCTCCACCAACACCTCCAGCACCTTGCCGGGCATAGGCGCGCGAAGCTCTTTCGATGCGGCTGCGCCAGCCTCCTCGAGGCCCATGCGCTCCATGAGCTGCTCGCGCAGGCCATGGACGTTCCACTGATCGGACGCTCCCTCGAGCTGGATGTCCCAAGACCCCTCGCCAAGGCGGTTCAACGCCACCCTGTGGTTGCGGTGGCCGATGCGCACCCACCACGTCCCGCGCGCATCGCAATGCGCGGACCACCCTTCGGGCGCGGTGGGAGTGGGGTTTCCCTTGGAATCACGATGCGTGGCCATCGTGGGCAATTTACCCACGAACCCAACCGAAATTGCAGGCCATGGCCGGCCTCTATGTGCACATCCCCTTCTGCGCCCGCGCGTGCACCTATTGCGACTTCCATTTCACGACCCGCCTCCGCGACCGGGAAGACATGGTCCAGGCGTTGATCGCCGAGCTTCGGTCCGCCCTGCCTGCCTGGTCGGGACAGACCTTCACGACGCTGTATTTCGGCGGGGGCACCCCCAGTGTGCTGCGCCCGGCTGAGCTCTCCGCCATCGCCGCTGCCGCCATGGAGGGCGCGGACTGGGCCTTAGAAGAGTGGACCGTGGAAGCCAATCCGGAAGACTTGGACCGCGAGACCCTGGATGAGCTCAAGGCGGCCGGGGTCGACCGACTGAGCATCGGCGTCCAGAGTTTCCAACCCGAGGTCCTCGATTGGATGAACCGGCTGCACGGCGCCGCTGGGGCCCAGAACGCTGTGGAACGCGCCGCCGAAGCCGGATTCGAGCACCTGTCCCTCGACCTCATCTATGGGGTCCCCGTCGGCGGTGAAGACCGCTGGGAGCAGGACCTCGGCCTCGCCTGCACCTTGCCGGTCAACCACCTCAGCTGCTACATCCTGACGGCCGAACCCAAGACCCTGTACGGCCATCAATTGGCCTCCGGCACCCTCTCCCCTCCCCCGGACGACCGGGTCCTTGAAGAATATGCCCGACTGTGCGAGGTGACGAAGAGCGCGGGATTCGAGCACTACGAAGTCTCCAATTTCGCCCGGTCCGAAGGACGAAGCCGCCACAACAGCGCATACTGGAATGGCACGCCCTACCTCGGAATCGGACCCGGCGCCCACAGCTTCCTCGACGGACGAAGGTGGTGGAATGCCCGATCCAATGCTCGCTACCTCCAAGCCGCCACAACCAGCGACTTCCCTGGTCAGCAGGAAACCGAGACCCTCGGCGCGAAGAACCGTTTCAACGAAGCGTTGATCACGGGATTGCGGCGCGTGGAAGGGGTGGCCCCGGCGGACCTCATCCAGCTGACAGGCCTCGATGTCACCGCCCAACCCGCGCTTCAAGGCCTGCTGGACACGGGGCGGTGCGAATGGGTGGATGGTCGACTCCGCATCCCCGAAGCACAGTGGCCATTGGGGGACGCCACCACCCTGGAGCTCATGGTGTGACCTCCTCGACCGCGGCACGCGCCCGGCGCCGCTTCAGGAAGACATCGAGGAAGACGCTCAGAATGAGCACACAGGCTCCGCCATAGAATCCGGAGGGCATGACCTCTTCCTGCCCGAAGACGACCAGCGCCAGCAGGATGGCATACACCGGCTCGAGGTTGATCGCCATGGCCACCGTGAACGGACTCAGGACGCGCATCACCTCCACGGTGATGGCGAAGGCCATCGACGTGGCGATCAGGCCGAGCAAGAGCAGCCATCCCCAATCCGACGGGCCCGGCCACGAGGACGACCATTCTCCCGTGGCGAGGAGCACGATGCCCAAGACGAGGCTGGCCACCGCCAGTTCAAGGCGCGAAACGGACAACGAGGCCGCCCGTTGGCTCCACACACTGTTGAGCGTACCGAAGAGCGCCGCACAAAACGAGCTGATGAGCGCGAGCACCATCCCCCAACCATAGCTCACGTCCACCCGGTACATCCACCACAGGCCAAACAGTGCCACAAGGCCGAGCAGCAGCTCGGAGGGATCCAGCTTGCGGCAACGAATCACGGGTTCGATCAGGGCCACAAAGAAGGGAGCGGTCGCCATCACGGCCAGGGCGAGGGAGACCGTGGACGCCTTGATGGCAGCGAAAAACGTCACCCAATGAAGGGCCACCAAGACGCCGGTCCCCGCCACAGGCAGGGTCAGGTCTGAAGGGATGCCCCTCCCCCGCCGGCGAATCAGCATCCAGATGTGGAGCCCAAGAGCCCCAATCAGGGTCCGCCAAAAAACCAAGGGCACTGCAGGGAGCACGATGAGCTTCCCGAGGACCCCGGTGAATCCAAACACCACCACTGTGGCATGGAGCAGGAGAATTGCCCGGGATGGCCGCATCGACTCAGTCCACCATCACCTCGAGGTTCCACTGGCGGCCATCGCTGGCCGTGCAGACCAAGACGTGCCACCCAGGAACCAATCCTTCGGCCTCCAATGTCCAAGGAGCGCCGGCCACCACACGGCCACCAGATCGCACCGTGCGGCCCAGTGCATCCACGAGTGCCCATGTGGTCAGGTCCGCCGCTGACTCGAGACGCAAGGGGCCGGCCAAGCCGAAGGGAATCGGACCGGCAGTCACCATCCCAACCGGCGCGGGTGCCTTGCCGACTCCAATGGTCGACGTGTCGGGGAACACCACGATGACCTCCTGGGACGCCTGATCCGTGCAGATGCCATCCACGCTTTCTGCCGTGAGGATCACCGTGTATGTGCTGTCCACGGGGAAGTCGTGGAACGGCGAGGCGGTCGTGTCCAACGGCGAGCCGTCCCCGAAGCTCCAGAAGTAGCCACCCGCACCCTCGGAGAGGTTTTGGAAGGGCACGGGGCCATCCTCCGCGGCCCACGGAGACGGGGCGGAGAAGTCAGCCGAAACGGGCTCAGACAGGTCGAAGGCCCCGCGTGGCAGGATGGTGTAGCCATCGAGGAATGGGGCCTCATCATCGCGCTGCCCTCCGATGCCGGTCACACCGAAAATGCCGTCCGGTGCCTCGGTGCCGAACAGGTCGGTGTCGGCGTCGATGACCATCTTATACAAGGCGGCCCCCGTCGAGACATACACCTCGAATTGTGGCGGGAGGTTGGTCCAATCGTTGGGGTTGACGAGCTCCACGCACTTCAACCGGATCAGGTCGCTCTCGGTGTCCTCATTGAGCGCATTGACCAGCTGCGGCTCCTGAGTCGCCTGGTCCTGTGCGGCGAGAATGAGCGTGTCCGCCTTGATTTGCGCCCGGCCCTGGAATTGCTGGATGGCGCCACGAACCCGGACGCTGTCCCCTTCGTTCACGAGGTAATTGAAGTTGTCGACCGGGCTCCACACCTCAATGCCGGAGGTGGGGTCGATGATGGTGAAGCGAAGGCCACTCGGATACGTGTTGAACCCGTGGACCACACCCCTGAGCTCACAAGGGATGAGCAGGCTGTCGAGCACCCCGTTGGCGTCGATTCCCCGGACATCGGCGATGGGATAATGCGGGAATCCAAGGTCGCTCGGCGCGATCTGCACCGTGAGCGCCCCGATGGTCACCTCGGCCTCGCCTTGGGTGATGGTCAACTCCAGCGTGAACGTCTCCAGGCCCTCGGGCTCGAAATCGTCGACGATGCCCACCGTGAAGGACTGCGCCTCGAGCCACCCTTGCGGGAACGTGATGTCCAGCGGAAACAAGGTGCCGAAATCCGCCACGGGTGTGGCCGTGCCGCCTTCCATCACGGACACCTGAACGTCGACTTGGGCAATGGGCAGGTCAATGGGCAATTCAATCTGCAGCACATCGCCTTCGAAGGCCACGATCTCGGACACGCCGAAGCCCAAAGCGGGGGTCGCATTGGTGTCGATGCCACATGGATTGGCCGTGTGGTCACCGAAGTAATCGTAGGTGTTTTCGGGGTAGTCCTGCCATTGGAACTGAACCACGTCCCAGTCATCGGATCCGACGGTCACGTCCGCATTGCGCACCAAGGTGTGGTGGAGCATGGTCACATCGTTGACCGGCCACCCCTCCCCGGGGTTGACGCCCACTTCCCCCAAAACGTCCACTTCCACCCCGTTTCGCTCGAGGGTGGTCGCGTCATTCCCGTTGTACAAGGTGACGTCGTCAATGAGGTCTGCCAGCTGGAGCAGGAATGGAGGGGCCAGGGGATTGACGATGGTGAACACCTCGCCGGGGCCGAGAGAGCCACTGAGCTGCACCTCGTGTGTCGCCACGGTGCTGCCGTTGTTGTAGGTCTTGACGGCATATTCACCGAGGTCCGCGGTGGCGGTGGCACTGGGGTTGTAGATCTCCAGGCCCTTGTCCCAACCCGTGCCATCGAGGTATTCGGAGAAGAAGAGGTCGACGCACAGGCCGCTGGGGTCGCACGGCAAGATGGAAACGTCCAAGGCTTCGCCGGTAAGCAGGCCGCACGAATCCGCGGCGATGCCCGAAACGGACAGGCCCACGCCGAACGTGGTGGAGTCGATGGCGCCGAGGTGGCTGAAGCCGTGCACCGTGTACTCGCCCAGGCCCAGCGTCTCGAAGTCGTACTCGGGCGTGCTCGTGGAGTCGAGGATGTTTCCGTTCGCGTCGGCGATCACGAACAGGTAGTCCGCCTCTGGGCTCTGGGAGGTGTATCCGAAATGGAGGAGCGTGTTGGCGAATCCAAGGCACCCGATGGCCTCGTCGTCCCCGGCCGCGGTCAGGATTGTCCCCCCATCGCAACTCGGCGGCAGGCAGTAGATGCGGTCGACTTCCACCGGGAGTGCGCTGAATGAGACGCAGCCGGTGGCGGAAATGCTGTCGTACGGAGCCCCCACGGCAATCGACTCCGGCTCGAGGTCCCCGTCATAGCTCATGCCCCAGACGAGGCAGGGGCCGGCAGGTGAGCCGGAAAAATCGTAGCCGAGGTTGCCTTCTCCCCCCGGCACCACGTCGATGACCTCGCCATCGAGGTTGGTGATGACCACGCCGTACTGGCTTTCAATCGCATTGGACGAGGCAAAGAAGGGAAGGAAACCGCCCGCAAGGTCCACGCACACCTGGGCCACACCCCCATCGGCCCCCTGTGCAGAGATCAAGCCGCCATCGCAATCGAGCACATTGGTCGCGCCGGGAGTCGGCTGTTGGAGCACCATCTGGTCGGAACCAAAAGCCGGACCTCCGTCCGGAAGCCGGGCCCAGGCCAAAGCGCTCCCATTGTCCACGCCAAGCATCCACTCGTCGAGCTGCGGCTGGCCCGGGGTCAGAGAGTCGATCAGAAACGGGTTGGTCTGGTCGGCGGTGCCATACACCACAGCATCGAGCAATCCATTGGTCGTCAACAGAGCGCCAAACGGAAAGTCTGCGCTGTCTCCCTCAAACAGCGCCACCGCATCGCCTCCGTCGCGGAGGAGGCCCGGCTCGAACTCGATGTCCGCTCCACCCACCTGTGGGTTGGCCAACAGGAAGAATCCCGCGCTGTCGGTCTGGAATCCATCCAGATCAAAGGCCGCATAGGCTGTCGACGTGAGCACACTGCCCCCGCCCTTGTAAAACACCACGATGTGGCCATCCAGCGGTTGATCTGGTGCCCCGAAGAGCTCGACGAACTCAAGGCTGTCCGGCACCGTGTAGCTGTCGGCATCCACCTCGTTGAGGAACACCTGCTGTGCCAAAGCGCCCGAGGCGACGAGGAAGAGAACGGCCAGCAGGCAGAAGACTCGGAGGGAGAGGTTTTGTAGGAGACGCATAACCAACACGTTGGAATCGGCGGCGAAACTACGACGACTCCTTGTGCCCCCGCTTTAACATGTGATGAAATCCGCGCGTCAATCCGGCCGTATCTTCAGGGTGCGCAAGACCCTGCGGGGACCCTGCATCGGAGAGACCCAAGGAATGGCCCGACAACACGAGGAACTCAAGGACCGACTGGACGCCTTCGTCCGGAAGTACCACCGCAACGAAATGCTGCGGGGTGGGCTCATCTTGGCCGCGTGTGTGCCGGTGACTTGGCTCGTGGTCCTCGGCTTGGAGGCGATGGGGCGCTTCGGCATGACCGCTCGAACGGCCCTGTTCTACCTGTTTGTCACGGTCGTGTCGGCCGTGGCCATCCGCTACCTCTTCCTCCCCGCCTTGAGGCTCGTGCGTCTCCGTTCTGGATTGGATCACGCAGAAGCCGCCCGCATCATCGGGCGCCATTTTCCCGACATCGAAGACCGGCTCCTCAATACGCTGCAGCTCCAATCCACGGCCGACACCATGGACGAGAGCGGCCGAGAACTCATCCTCGCGTCCATTGCCCAGCGCAGCGACCAACTCCGCCCCTACCGGTTCACCTCCGCGGTCGACTTCGGAGAGAACCGGCGCTACCTGAGGTTCGTCCTCCCCCCCATCGCCCTGTTTGCCGGGCTGTATCTCGCCTTGCCTGAAGCGATGGAGGCCCCGACGGACCGGCTGATCCACCACCGGACGGAAGCCATCGACATGCCGGATTTCCGCCTCGTGCACGATGGAGACCTTCGCACGATTGCCCGAACCGACTACACCCTGACCATCCGCACGGTGGGCTCTGTGGTGCCCGCCCGGGTCGACGTACAGGCCGGAGACGGCCGCTTCCGCATGGAGCGCAACGGTAACGGGGCCTGGGAACACACGTTTCGCGTTGTCCGAGAGACCATGGACCTTGTCGTCTCGGCGCCAGGAACGCCGGCGCTTGACCTCGTCCTGACGGTTCTGCCCCGCCCCGAACTGCAGGACCTCAAGGTCTCGGTCCGTCCGCCGGTCCACACCGGACTCCCGCCGTTCGAGCAGCGCAACGAAGGGGACCTCGATGTGCCTGAAGGCAGTATCCTGTCCTTTCAGCTCGGCACCCGCCATGCCGACCGGCTCGGCCTGCGTTGGGGAGGAGAACAGGAAGACCTGGAGCCCGACGTGGACAACCGGTTCAGCTTCACCCGCACCGCCGAGGAGGATCTGAGTTATGCCTTCCACCCCCGGTCCACCGACGTCCGCGATGAAGATTCCGTCCGGTACCGACTGCGCACGATTGCTGACCGAAGGCCCACCATCCGCGTCGTGGAGCTCCCCGACAGCCTGATCCTCAACCGCATCGCCTTCAATGGCCTGGTGCAGGACGACTACGGGTTCACCTCCCTGCGCTTTGTCTACCGCCTGAAGGGCGCTGACCGCGAATCCCTCACCCTCAACCGACCCTCCGGTCGGGAAGACGGCTTCATTCACCTCTGGGACCTTTCCGACGCCGGCATCGGCCTGGGTGACGAGGTCGAGTATTGGTTCGAGATCCGAGACAATGACGGAGTGAATGGCCCCAAGATGACGCAGTCGCGGACTTTTGTCCATCGGGCCCCCACGGCCGAGGAACTCGCGCAGCAATTGGACAGCGCCGACACCGAACTCACAGCCGCCTTGGAAGCCAACCTCGAGGAAGCCCGCCGCCTGCGGGAGGAAATGCGGGAACTCCGCCGTGAACTCATGGAAGAAGAGGAGCTTGGTTGGGAGGAGAAAGCGGCACTCGAAGAGCTGCTAAAGCAACAGGAGGCCTTGAAGGAAGAGGTCGAGCGCATGCAGCAGGAGAACCGCAAGAAGAATGAGCTGCAAGCCGAATTCGAGCAGCCCAACGAGGCGCTACAGAAGAAGCAGGAAGAACTCCAGAAGCTCATGGACGAGGTCATGACGGACGAACTTCAGCAGATGTTCGACGAGCTCCGGGAGCTTATGGAGCAGCTCGAGGAGGGCGACAAGGAAAAGATTGAGGAACAACTCGAGCAGATGGACCTCGACCAGGAAGCGCTCGAGCAGGAGCTCGACCGGGCACTCGAGCAATTCAAGCAGCTCCAGTGGGAGCAAAAGATGGAAGAGGCGATCTCCGACCTCGAAAAGCTGGCGGAGGAGCAGGAGAAGCTCGCTGAGGAGACGGCAGAAAGCCAGACCCCGGAAGAGGACCTCAAGGCGAAGCAGGACTCGCTCGATCAGGAATTCGACAAGATCCAGGAGGCCCTGGACGACGCCGAGAAGCTCAACGAGGAGCTGGAAAACCCCAACGGCATGCCCATGATGGAAGAGCTCCAACAGGAAATCGAGAAGAGCATGGAAGACGCTGGGGAAAAGCTCGACAGCGGCAAGGAGAAAAAAGCCTCGGAGAGCCAGAAGAACGCAGCTGGGAAAATGCAGCAGATGGCCCAGCAGATGGAGAGCGCCATGGAGCAACAGGAGCAAGAGTCCATGGAGGAGGACATGGAGGCCCTGCGCGCGCTGCTCGAAAACATCATCACGCTGTCCTTTGATGAGGAGGACCTCATGGCCGCTGTAGAGGACACCCAGAAGGACGATCCGCGCTATGTGACGCACGGCCAATTCCAACGCAAGCTCAAGGACGACGCGGAAATGGTCAAGGACAGCCTCTTTGCCCTCAGCAAGCGAATCACCCAGCTCCAGAGCATCGTGAACCGCGAAATCAGCCTCGTCAACCTGCACATGGGCCAGGCCCTCGACGGCTTCACCGACCGCGAAACGGGCATCATCACAACCAACCAGCAGTATGTGATGACTTCGTTCAACAACCTTGCCCTGCTCCTCGACGACGTGCTCCAGCAGATGCAGAACGAATCCAGCTGCAACAAGCCAGGCACGGGAAACTGCGAGAAGCCGGGCGGCAGCGGCTCCAAGCCCTCCCCCAGCGCCAAGCAGATCAAGGGCATGCAGCAATCCCTCTCCAAGCAACTCGAGCGCATGAAGGAGAAGATGAAAGGCTTCAACAAGGGAGAGGGGAAAGAAGGCAAGCGAGGACTCAGCAAAGAGCTGGCCCAGATGGCCGCGCAACAGGCCGCCATTCGGCAAATGACCCAAGAGCTTGGAAAACAGCTCAATGAAGATGGCTCAGGCACCGGAAACGGCCTTGAAGACGTCGCCAAGGAGATGGAGGAAATCGAGAAGGACATCGTGAACGGCGAGCTTGATCAGCTGACCCTGGAACGCCAACAGGACATCCTGACCCGCCTGCTCAAAGCCGAAAACGCCGAGCGTGTCCGGGGGGAGAAAGAAGAACGAGAATCCCGCACAGCGCGGGAAACACCGACGGAACTGCCGCCCAGTCTCGAGGAATACCAACGGAAGAAGGCCCAGGAGATCGAGCTGCTCAGGACCGTCCCCGCGGACCTTACCCCTTACTACAAGCTCCGCGTCAACGATTATTTCAATACTTTGGAAGTCCCGAACAGGGAGTGAATTCACAGCATGGCCGAAGTGAGAAAATTGCAGATCGCCTCCCGGATGGAAGGCATCACCGAAGTCGAAGGGCTCATCAATGGGCTCTGTGAGGAATTCGGTGTCGAGGAGACCCACTATGGGGAAATCCTCATCGCGATGACAGAAGCCGTCAACAACGCTGTCGTTCACGGCAACAAACTGGACACCAGCAAGATGGTCGACATCGAAGTGCATACGGAAGGCCCCGTTCTCGAATTTCGCGTGGCCGATCAAGGCCCTGGCTTCGATTTCGACAACATCCCAGACCCCACCGCTCCCGAAAACCTCGAGAAGCCCAATGGTCGTGGTGTTTTCTTGATGCGCCAACTCGCGGACACCTGCGAATTCGAAGAGCTCGGTCGTATCGCCATTCTCCGCTTCGAGAATGCCCTTCCCCAGCCCGCCGCCGCTCAGTGAACGCCTCGGGCACCATCACCTTTCAGTTTCTCAACACGCCCTTCCGGCTCGCGCAACGCGACGCCGTCCGCCGCTGGATTTTTGATTGTCTCCTGCTGTCTGGACACAGGGTAGGCGAGTTGAATTTTCTCTTCACCAACGACGAGGAGATGCTCTCCATGAACCGAGCCCACCTGGATCATAATTACTACACCGACATCCTGACCTTTCCGACGTCCTCAGCCAAAGGTCTCTCAGCGGACATCGTCATCTCCATTGACAGGACCAGAGAAAACGCCAAAACACTCAACTCCAAACCATTAGACGAACTCCACCGGGTCATCGCCCATGGAGTCCTTCACCTGACGGGCCTGGAAGATGACACGGAAGAAGCCAAAATCATCATGCGCGCCACCGAAGACGAGTGGCTCGCCCAACGAACCTTCCTCACCACCTGATGTTCCACGTGGAACGAACACCATGCTAGAATCTTACGACGTTGTGGTTGTCGGGGGCGGACATGCCGGCAACGAAGCCGCCCATGCCGCGGCACAGATGGGCAGCAAAGTGCTGCTCATCACCATGAACCTGACCACCATTGGCGCCATGAGCTGCAACCCTGCCATGGGGGGCGTTGCCAAAGGCCAAATACTGCGCGAAATCGATGCCCTTGGAGGAATGAGCGGGCGCATCTCCGATCGCAGTGCCATTCAATTCCGAATGCTCAACCGCTCAAAAGGTCCAGCCATGTGGTCGCCTCGCACTCAAAACGACCGACATGCTTTTGCCAATGAGTGGCGGATGACCTTGGAGGCCCACCCCAACATCCACCTATGGCAGGACATGGTCACCTCTCTCCTGATTCAGAATGGCGCCGTTTGTGGTGTCCGAACCCAACTCGGAGTGGACATCCGCGCCCAAAGCACAATCCTGACATCGGGCACCTTTCTCCAAGGCCGCATCCACCTCGGAAACCAGCAATTCCAAGGCGGACGCTCAGGAGAGCGTGCCGCTGACGGCATCACACAACAACTTGCCGAACACGGATTCCTCACTGGGCGCATGAAGACGGGGACCCCGCCCAGAATAGACGGACGCAGCATAGATTTCAGCAAGACCGAAATCCAACACGGAGATGAAACCCTCGAAGCATTCAGCCATTTCGAGGCGCCGGACCTTCGTGATCAGCACCCCTGCCACATCACCTACACCAACCCCGCCGTCCACACCATTCTACAAGACAGTCTAGCCGACAGCCCCCTATTCAGCGGCGCCATTACTGGCAAGGGACCGCGCTACTGTCCCAGCATCGAAGACAAAATACACCGCTTCGCAGACAAGGATCGCCATCAAATCTTCATCGAACCGGAAGGACGGCACACCGTCGAAACCTACCTCAACGGCTTCTCCACCTCGCTCCCCAAAGAAGCCCAGCTGGCCGCCATGCGCCAAATTCCCGGCCTTGAACACGCCCGTATGTTCCGGCCTGGATACGCCGTAGAATATGACTATTTCCCGCCAACCCAACTTCACCACACACTAGAAACACGGAACCTGACGAACCTGTATTTCGCAGGACAGATCAACGGCACCACGGGATACGAAGAAGCAGCTTGCCAAGGGTTGATTGCAGGAATCAACGCCCACCTCAAGAACACAGACCAACCCGAATTCACCCTAGGTCGAGATGAAGCCTACATCGGCGTCCTCATTGACGACCTCACCACAAAAGGCACGGACGAACCGTATCGCATGTTCACCAGCCGCGCCGAATACCGCATCCTCCTGCGCCAAGACAACGCTGACCAACGCCTCACCCCTCGCGGCCACGCACTCGGCCTCATCGATGAGCAAGACTGGGCCATGTTCCACATGAAACAAGACAGCATAGCCTCCTTGGAAAGAGAGCTAGAGAGCACATCAGCCGAGCCCGACGCCGTCAACCCCGAGCTCCAATCCGCTGGCAGCCAACTAATCACGCAAAAAACACGCTGGGCCCAATTGATACGACGCCCCCACATCCACATTGACCAACTGCCCATTGATACCGGCGACAGGCCACATTCCTGGGTCCAACACGTGGAAACCACCATCAAGTACCGTGGCTACATAGAGAAGGAACAAGAGCAAGCCGACCGCATGAAAACCATGGGCAGCCTTCGAATTCCAGAAGACCTGGAGTTTGCTCGACTCACCTCCCTCAGCATGGAGGCCAGACAGAAATTGGAAGAACACCGCCCCCAAACGCTTGGTGACGCCGGCCGCATCAGCGGAGTCTCTGCCGCCGATCTCAACTTCCTCATGCTCTATCTCGGCCGCTGACGTTCCACGTGGAACATCATGGGCGCCCAGAAACCGCCCAAAAACAGAGCCGCCGCGTTCCCGCAGCTGGAACCACACCAGGACCGTGTTCTATCAAAAACACAACCGACTGATTATCAACAAACTAAAGAAAATCAAAGGGAGGTAAGGCTGCCACGTACCTTCGCGTCGCAATTCCGCCATCATGAACATGAAGCCCCACCTCGACCAACTTGGACTCAGCGAGGCCAACGCCGGAGTCCAAATCGGTCAAAGCTCCACCTCCATCGGATCCCACATTGTCAGCACCAGCCCCGTGGACGGGGGCACCATTGGCGCGACCGGTGTGTGTTCCGCAGAAGACTACGAACAGGTCATCACCGCAGCGACCGAAGCGGGCAAAGCCTGGCGTCACGTTCCTGCGCCGCAACGCGGCGAAGTGGTCCGCCTTTACGGAGAGGCCCTGCGCAAACACAAGGATGCCTTGGGTGCGCTTGTCTCCTACGAAATGGGCAAAAGCCTGCAAGAAGGGCTTGGTGAAGTTCAGGAGATGATCGACATCTGCGATTTCGCTGTCGGACTCTCCCGGCAACTCTATGGCCTCACCATGCATTCCGAGCGTCCAGGGCACCGCATGTATGAGCAGTGGCACCCCCTTGGTGTGGTCGGCATCATCAGCGCCTTCAACTTCCCGGTCGCCGTGTGGAACTGGAACACCGCCATCGCCTGGGTGTGCGGCAACGCTTGCATCTGGAAGCCCTCAGAAAAGACCCCTCTGACCGCCGTGGCCTGCCAGAACATCTGGAACGAAGTCACCCGCGACATGGACCATGTGCCGGCCGGCTTGTCCTGCATCATTCAAGGCGACTACACCGTCGGTGAAATGATGACCCACGACAAGCGCGTGGCCTTGATTTCCGCCACAGGGTCCATCCGCATGGGAAAGATTGTCGCTCAAGCCGTGGCCGCACGTCTCGGCAAGAGCCTGCTGGAGCTCGGTGGCAACAACGCCATCATCGTCGAGCCTGACGCCGACCTCAAAATGGTGGTTCCGGGCACCGTCTTTGGCGCCGTGGGAACCTGTGGCCAGCGCTGCACGTCAACCCGTAGACTCATCATTCACAGCAGCATCTATGACAAAGTCGTGGACGCCATCACCAAAGCCTACGGACAGTTGCGGATTGGATCCCCCCTTGATGAAAACAACCACGTCGGTCCGCTCATCGACCACGACGCCGTGAAGATGTACAAGCAGGCCCTCCTGGATGTCGTCGAACAAGGCGGACGAATCCTCGTGGAAGGTGGCGTTCTCGAAGGGGAGGGGTACGCCTCCGGATGCTATGTCAAACCGGCCATTGCTGAGGCCACGAACGACATGGCCATTGTCCAGCACGAGACGTTTGCTCCCATCCTGTACCTGATGAAATACGAGTCCCTTGACGAGGCGATTGCCATGCAGAATGGCGTCGTGCAGGGCTTGTCCTCCGCCATCATGACCACCAACCTGCGGAGTGCGGAGCTCTTCCTTTCCGCAGCCGGCAGTGACTGCGGCATCGCCAACGTCAACATCGGCACGAGCGGAGCCGAGATTGGAGGCGCCTTCGGTGGTGAAAAGGAAACCGGTGGTGGCCGTGAATCCGGCAGCGATGCCTGGAAAGCTTACATGCGCCGGCAGACCAACACCATCAACTACAGCACCGGGCTGCCGCTCGCCCAGGGCATCAAGTTCGACCTCTGATGACCGGATGTTCCCGATTTGGAACGACCATGGTAGCGGCAGCTGTCATGGTCGTTCTGCTTTCCCACTGCAACTCGAGCGGCCCATCTGAGACCGAAAGCCCGGACACCGCAGGCTCCCTTGTCTTCGACCTGAATGACAGCACCGCCGTCTCGATCCCAGGAGAGTGGGTGGGCGACACCTTGATGCTTCGGAATGGCGCCGAGACATTGGCCCTGCTGCCCATCGCCAACCAATCAGGGATGTGGTCCGTCCCGGTCTTCAATGGCACCCTTTCCCTGACCCACGATACAGGACACTGGCACGACGTCCTTCGGCCCGGGGAATACCACGTGACCACCCGCTGGGAACCAGGCAACACCGCCCACCCAGACCCATGGACGGGGGACACCCTGTCTTGGGCCTTGACCTTCGGAGACGATGACCCCTGGTTCGGTCAGCTCTTCCTTCAGCGATCAGGGGATCAGTGCCATGGGAGCATCGCCACGGCCACCGGCGACTTTCGGCACCTGCATGGTACGCTGTCCGACAGCGACCTCGTCCTTCAAACGTTTGATGGTGCTCATCTCTTCCAGTTTGCTGGTTCAATCGATGCGGACGGCGCCATCCAACATGGCGTGTTCCACAGTGGCAACCATTACTCTACCCCCTTTTCGGGCCGGCCGGTCGACCCCTCTTCCTCCTCTTTGGAAGACGCTCCCACGGCCTCTTGGACCGGGCTCCCCGTACAATATTCCGGTCTTGGCCTTCAGGGGGACAGTGTGTATTGGGAAGCCGACGGGTCCGAGGGCATTCACGTGCTGAGTGTGATGGGCTCCTGGTGTCCGAATTGCATGGATGAGCACCGCTTGCTCGTGTCCATGATGGACCGGTTTCCGAGTCTGCATGTACACACCCTTGCCTTCGAACGTGGTGTCGACCGTGAAGGAGGCGTCGATGCAGCCCTGGCCCGCCTCAGCCGCTATTCAACACAGATGGGATTGACCCGCTTCGGCGACCGCTGGACCGTCCTGCTCGTCGGAACGGCGTCCAAAAGGCAGGCCCAACTGGCGCTGCCATTCCTGGACCGCGTGGTCAGTTTCCCAACGTCCATCGTGTCCTCTCCGCACCAGGAGGAACCGTGGATCCACAGCGGATTCAATGGCCCGGCCATGGGCCCCGCCCACGACCTCGAAATCGCCGGATTCGCTCAGGCAATCAGCGGTTCGTCGGGAAGTCGTTGACGCGGTCGACGACCAGTTTTTGGTCCCGGTTGGCCACTTCCCACGACGTCAGGAACACCAGTTGGCCGATTTCGGACATCTTCGGATAGAGGATTTTGTCCGGTGTGTCTCCAACGCCGTGGTAATCCTCGTGCACCCCACTGAAATAGAAGATGACAGGGATGTTGTGCTTCGCGAAATTGTAATGGTCGCTTCGATAGTAGAAGCGGTTCGGGTCATCCGGTGCGTTGAACGTGTAATCCAGCGCAATGCCGATGTGCTCCTCGTTCACCGCCTCGCTGATCTCGTGCAGCTCACTTGACAGTTTATCACCGCCAATGAGGTAGATGTATCGGTCATCGTCTGGGTGGGCCTCGTCCACGCGTCCAACCATATCCATGTTGAGGTCACACACATGTTGTTCGAGAGGAAAAGCGGGATGGTCGCTGTACCACTCCGACCCGAGCAACCCCTTTTCCTCACCCACGAAGGCGATGAAGAGCACGGTACGGCGCGGCCCCGCACCCGCCTTCCTGGCCTCCATCCACGCCTCGGCGTTTTCCAGAAGACTCACCGTTCCACTGCCATCGTCATCGGCCCCGTTGTAGACATCACCACTCTTGTCGACGCCCACGTGGTCGTAGTGACTCGTCAGAACCACGATTTCCTCGGAGCGCGTGCTGTCCGAACCGGGAATCAAGCCCCACACGTTGTGCGCCATGACGCGGTCGTCTTTTCTGGCCAAGGCGAGCTTGCACCATTCCCACGATGCGGGCCCCAGCTTTCGCTTCGGCCATTTCTTGCGGGCGAAATCAAGGGACTTCCAACCGGTCATGGACAACAACGCTTCCGGTGACATCAAGAGCGTGGGCAGGTCCGTTCCCGCGCCTTCCCGCTCCACGTCCAGCCGCATCCGTTCGCGACTGAGCCAGGGCACAAATCGGGATTTCAGCGTTTCATACTCCTCGGTGACCACGATGACCGCCGAGGCCCCCAGGCTGTCGGCAATCTCCCGCTTGGCATTCCGCATGGAGCTCCAACGGCTCGGCTCCTTGGTGCCGGTCAGCTCATACCCTTTTTTCTCGTTGCCCGGCTCGCCAGACAGAATGATCACAATCCGATCCTTGACGTCCAAATCGGCATAATCGTCCCAACCCGCGGTCTCATCCTGAATGCCGAAGCCGGCGAAAACCGCCTTGCCCTCGACATCGGATACTTCAATTCCAGGGTAAGGGACCCAGTCCTCCTTAAACAGGAACTGTTGGTCGTCGACCGTGAGCACCCCGCCCTTGAGTTGGGAAACCTTCAGCGGGACCTCCTGGAAATAAGACCCATTGACCTTCTTCAATCCGATGGTCTCAAAATGGTTGGCGATGTAGGCTGCGGCCATTCGTTGGCCTCGCTTTCCCGTCTCCCGGCCCTCCATGCTGTCTGCCGCCAGAATGTGCAGGTGCGTGGACAGGTCTTCAGGCGTGATGGTCTGGGACCAGGACACGCCCGATTGGGTGTAGTTCAACGTCTGGGCTCCCATTGGCAAAGCCAAGGAAAGAAGGAAAAAGGGGAGAAAATAACGGTTCATGAGCAGGCAATCTTGTCGACGCGACGGGCATGCCGGCCTCCTTCAAACTTGGTGTCCAGGAAGGTGGCCACACAATCGAGAGCATCGGAAATGGCGAGGTAACGGGCGGGGAGACAGAGGACATTGGCGTTGTTGTGCTCCCGGGCCAGACGAGCGATGTCCGGTCGCCAAGC
>PKDZ01000018.1 GCA_002862785.1 Flavobacteriales bacterium | reverse complement strand
CGCTCGCGCAAGCGGTGCAGCGTCGCGAGGGTCGGCTCCGACCCGATTGGCACACCGTGCTTCCTGAAATGGGCCGCCTTGCCGAGGTGCAAGTCACTCAACCACAACGCGGATCGAGAGGGCCAGTGCACGGCCCCATCAGGAAGCAGAATGACCTCCTCCCCTGCCAGGTTAATCGATTCTCCGGCGCGTGCGGCACCCGCTCTGCTCACGGAGTCCAAGCGAAGTTCATGCCGAACCGGATGCCGGGCAGGAATTCCTCTTCGGCATAGACGAAATGCTCGTTGAGCGTCGTGGTCGTGGACTTGATCTGCGGACCGAGGAAGAGGTCACCCCGCACGTGTTCGCTGATCTTGAATTGCCCGCCGATGACGGCGCCCGCTCCGACCGCGGTGCGGCGCTGAACGCCGACAAAGTTGGTCGTCATGGTTCGTTTGATGCACCGGACCCGGGCGAAGGCGCCGAGGTAGAATCCCTTGCCCACCTCAGGTGACAGGTACACGCGGGCCTCCGGCATTGCGAGGAAGCCAATCCAATCAACCGCGTTCAATGACGTATTGATGCTGAGCAAACTCTCGAGGTCGTCGGTATTGAGATCAAGGTTGGACCGCACCACGCCTCCCGTCAACTGCACGGTCACCTTGTCCGATACAGCGCGCTCATAGGACGACTGGAATTGACCGGCAAACAAGCCGAAGGGATTCGATTTAATCCACCATTGGCCGCCTTCGTCTTGGGCAAACCCAGTCGAGCAACACAGAATGCAACAGCAGACTGAAATCAGCCGATATGACCACGTGGCGTTGATCACAGCCCGAAGCCTATGTTCAGCCCGAACCGGATTCCAGTATCACTCTCATCATCTATGGCAAAACCATAATCGTCATACTGCCCTGTGGACGTGGTCCTTGTCGCCTTGAATTGAGGACCCAGAAAGAGCTCTCCGGTCAAACCACTGGCAATCATGTATTGGTATCCAAGGACGAATCCACCTCCAACCGCGCTGCGTGTTTGGCTGCTCGCCCCATCATCGTCCAAAGTGGTCTTCACGGAACGGAACCGGCCGAAGGCAGATATGTACATGCCGTCAGGGGCTTCTCCTCCCAAATAGTAGCGGAATTCTGGGATGACGATGAATCCACCGCGGGTCGCAGAGACGGATTCAAACGCGAAGGTGGAGTCCACTGTCGTCGACGTCAGGCTCACAGAGCCGAAAATCCCGCCAGGCATCAATTGGACGGACGCTTTTTCTGAGATGAAATGCTCATATCCGAACTGGTACTGACCGGCAAACCACCCAAATGGGTTGGTTTTGATCACGCCAGAGCCGTCTTGGGCCGAGGCCGTCCAAGATGCGGCGATGACCAAGAAAGTGAGAAATCGCTTCATGCGTTTTGTTGCTTGATGAGATTCAGCGCGGACCCGGCGCGGAACCAGTCGATCTGCTGAGCGTTATAGGTGTGGTTGCAGACGATGGTGTCCTCGCTGCCGTCGGCGTGCTTGGCCATGAGGGTCAGCGGCTTGCCGGGGGCGAAGTCCTTGAGGTCAATCAGGTCGAAGCTGTCGTCTTCGCGGATGAGGTCGTAGTCGGCCTCGTTGGCGAACGTCAATCCGAGCATGCCCTGCTTCTTGAGGTTGGTCTCGTGGATGCGCGCAAACGACTTCACCAACACCACGCGGACACCGAGGTGACGCGGCTGCATGGCGGCGTGCTCGCGGGAACTGCCCTCCCCGTAGTTGGAATCGCCCACCACAAGGGTCGGGACTCCAGCGGCCTTGTAAGCGCGGGCCACGGACGGCACTTCACCGGTGGAGCCATCCTGCTGGTTGACGACCGCGTTGGTGGCGCCGCCGAAGGCATTGACTGCCCCGGTCAGGGTGTTGTTGGCGATGTTGTCGAGGTGACCGCGGAAGCGGAGCCACGGTCCGGCCATCGAAATGTGGTCCGTGGTGCACTTACCGGCGGCCTTGATCAGCAGGCGCATGCCGGTCAGGTTCTCCCCGTCCCAAGGCTGGAACGGCGTGAGCAGCTGCAGGCGCTCGCTGTCGTCCTTGACGACGACCTGAACGCCGCTGCCGTCTTCGGCCGGGGCCAGGTAACCAGCGTCCTCCACGTCGAAGCCTTTCTCGGGCAGCTCATAGCCCGTGGGCTCCGGCAGCTTGACTGGACCGTTGGCCCCCTCGAGGGTGTCGGTCATCGGGTTGAAGGTCAGGTCACCGGCCAGGGCGATGGCGGTCACGACCTCCGGAGAGCCGACGAAGGCGTGGGTGTTGGGGTTGCCATCCGCGCGCTTGGCAAAGTTGCGGTTGAAGCTGTGGACGATGCTGTTCTTCTCCTTCTTCTCGGCACCGCTCCGCGCCCACTGACCGATGCACGGCCCGCAGGCATTGGCGAAGACGTCGGCACCCATCTTGTCGAAGGTGTCCAGCACACCGTCCCGCTCGAGGGTGTAACGCACCAACTCGGATCCCGGGGTGATGGTCAGCTTGCCCTTGCTCTCGACACCGGCCTCAACCGCAGCCGCAGCGAGAGAGGCGCTTCGGGTGATGTCTTCGTAGCTCGAATTGGTGCAAGAACCAATCAGGCCGTATTCAATTTGGGTGGGGTATCCCTTCTCGGCGCAGAGCTCAGCCATCTTGCTCACCGGCGTGGCGAGGTCCGGGCTGAACGGGCCGTTGAGGTGGGGCTCGAGGGTGCTCAGATCAATCTCGATGACCTGGTCGAAGTACTGCTCGGGGTTGGCGTACACCTCGGTGTCGCCTGTGAGGTGCTCGGCGATTCCGTCAGCCAAATCCGCCACATCGGCACGGCCGGTGGCCCGCAAGTAGCGGGACATGCTCTCATCGTATCCAAACGTAGAGGTGGTCGCGCCGATCTCTGCCCCCATGTTGCAAATGGTGCCCTTTCCGGTGCAGCTCATGGCGTCGGCGCCTTCGCCGAAGTACTCGACGATGCAACCCGTTCCGCCCTTCACCGTGAGGATGCCGGCCACCTTGAGGATGACGTCCTTGGGGCTGGTCCAACCGCTCATCTTGCCGGTCAGCTTGACGCCGATCAGTTTGGGGAATTTCAGCTCCCAGGGCATGCCGGCCATGACGTCCACGGCGTCGGCACCGCCCACACCGATGGCGACCATTCCCAGACCACCCGCATTCACGGTATGGCTATCCGTTCCGATCATCATGCCGCCTGGGAAGGCGTAGTTCTCGAGCACCACCTGGTGGATGATGCCGGCGCCGGGCTTCCAGAACCCGATGCCATACTTGTCGGAGACGGACTCGAGGAAATTGTAGACCTCGTTGTTGCGGTTGATGGCCTCCTGGAGGTCCGTGTCCGCGCCGACCTTGGCTTGGATCAAGTGGTCGCAATGCACCGTGGACGGCACGGCCGTCTGGGATTTTCCAGCCTGCATGAATTGCAACAGGGCCATCTGCGCGGTGGCATCCTGCATGGCCACACGGTCGGGCGCAAAGTCCACGTAATCCGCACCCCGGGTGAAGGCGGTCTTGGCCTCTCCCTCCCACAGGTGGGTGTACAGAATCTTCTCGGCGAGGGTCAAGGGGTTGCCTGTGGCCTGACGGGCGGCGGCGACGCGGCCCGGGAAGCGCTCATACACGGCGCGGATCATCTCCAAATCAAACATCTCGAATCAGTTGTGGCGTTGGGTCGGCGAAGATACGCGTGCCCGTAGCTTTGGCGCATGACACGGGCCGTCCTTCTCGAGCAGGTCAAGATTGCCCTGCGCTCCATCCGGGCGCAATGGCTCCGGACGCTCCTCACGGTCACCATCATCGGCACCGGAATCATGGCCCTGATGTCCATGATCACCGCCACCGCCGCCTTGCAATCCAGCCTCATCGACCAGTTCGTGGGCCTCGGCGCGGGCACCATCCAGATCAGCCAGAAATCGGGCGGGGGCTCCTTCCGCGGCCGCCGAATCGGGGACAGCGACCCCCTCACCTACCAACAGGCCATGTCCCTCAAGGCCACCATGGTCGAGGAAGCTTCCACCTCGGTCTCCGCCCGGGGCACCATGATGGGCCGACTCGCCCGAAAAGGTGAGGAAACCGACCCCAACGTCCTCGTGGTCGGCGGCGACGAGGGCTTCCTCCCGATGAGCGATTACGACCTGCTCACCGGACGAAACTTCACCGCCGAGGAGGTGCTGCGCAACGCCCCCGTCCTCATCCTCGGGCAGGGCGTGGTGGACAAGCTGTTCTCTCCTGGAGAGGATCCACTCGACCAGGACGTCCGCATCCGCAACCGCCGCTATCGCGTGGTGGGCATCCTCGCCGAACAGGGCGCCTCGTTTGGCATGTCCCAGGACAACCAAGCCATCCTTCCCGTCGGGGAAATCCGCGCCCGGTTCAGCGGCCCCCGCACCTCCTACACCATCCAAGTCAAGTCCCCGGACCCGGACGGCATTGCGCCCCTGTCCGATCGGGTCATTGGGGAAATGCGGGCCATCCGGGGAGACCTGCCCGGGGAAGAGGACAGCTTCCGCATCGCCCGGTCCGACGCCCTGATCGAGCAGTTCAACCAAAGCTTGAGCAGTGTGACCTACGCCGCGCTTTTCCTCGGACTGATCACCCTGCTCGGCTCCTCCATCGGTCTGACCAACATCATGCTGGTCACCGTCACCGAACGCACCCGGGAAATCGGCCTCCGCAAAGCACTCGGCGCCTCGGCCGCCAACATCCGCGCCCAATTTCTGGTGGAGGTGGTGATGATCGGCCTGCTCGGGGGCCTCCTGGGCATTCTGCTCGGCATCGGCGTGGGCAACCTGGTCGCCCAACAACTCGACGCCCCGTTCGTCCTGCCCTGGGATTGGGTGTTCGTGGCCCTCGCGCTCAGTGGAGCCGTGAGCCTCGGCAGCGGCTATTACCCTGCCCGTCGGGCCGCCCAACTCGACCCCATCGAGTCTCTCCGACACGCTTGAGCCACGGCCCCTTCGTAAATTTGAGGGGATGCCCGACCGCCCGTCACCCTGCGTCGCCTGGATCATGCGAAAGCCCCGAAGCCTCGGGAATTTCAGCATCGAAACCTCGTACCGCACCATGGGCGACGCCTGGCCACAAGACAGCCCGCGCCCGGACGTGCACACCGCAAGCCGGTTCACCTCGGGCATTCTGGACCGCATCGCCATTTGGAGGGAAGTCCGGCAATTGGGCCACGCCGTGCTCCACATCACAGGCGACATCCATTTCGCCGCCATCGGCCTCCGTTACAAACCCGTGGTCCTGACCATCCACGACCTCGGGATGCTGGATGAGGGTTCTGCGCTCAAACGCCGGCTCAAACGGTGGTTCTGGCTGACGCTCCCCTTGCGGTCCTGTGACCGCCTCATCGCCGTCTCCGAGACGACCCGACACGACATCCTTCGCCGAACCCATTACCCTGAAGACCGAATTCAGGTGATCCCCAGCGTCATCTCCCCCACCTTCCGGAAGCGGGCGACGGAACCCAGCCACCCGACGTCCCGTGTGCTGCACATCGGACTCGCCGACAACAAGAATCTGGAGCAGCATGCCAGAGCCCTCGCCGGACTCGAGGTCCACCTCCGCATCATTGGCGAGCCCTCCAGCGACCAGATCGCGATGCTGGATGGCCATGGCATCGACTTCAGCACGGCGTCCAAACTGAGCGAGGAGGAACTGCAGGAGGAATACGCGGCAGCGGATGTTTTGCTCTTCTGCTCGACGCTAGAAGGCTACGGCATGCCCATCATCGAGGCCCAGACCATCGGAGTGCCGGTGGTCACCAGCGACCGCTCCCCCATGCGGGAGACAGCCGGGGATGGTGCGGTGCTCGCCAATCCGGATGACGCAGACTCCATCCGGGAGGCCGTTCTCCGGGTCCTGAATGAGGGCGGGTTGAGAATGGAGCTGGTCGCCAAGGGCCAGGTCAACGCGGCCGCCTGTTCAGCAGAACGGTCCGCTCAACTGCATGCCGAGCTGTATCGCGCTCTGATGCCCGCGGGCTGAGCGGTCAGATGCGGGATTGCAGGAACCGCTGGACCTCGAACCAGCGCTCCGGCTTCATCACAATCTTGCCCTCCTTGTCCAACAGGAAATAGGTCGGCGTCTGCGTGATCTTGTAGTCATCGGTGATGGGGGCATCCCACCCCTTGAGCTGGCTGACATTGGGCCACGGAATCTGGTTGTCGGCGATGGCCTTGGTCCAGGCCGCCTTCTGCTGGTCGACCGAGATGCCCACCATGCCGAATCCTCGGGGGTTCATCTCCTGGTACATGGGCACCAGGTTCGGAATCTCCTGTTCACACTTGTGGCACCAACTCGCCCAGAACATCACGAGCGTGAACTCGTGCGTGGACACCAACTTGGACAACTCGACCGTCTTGCCGGAGGGGTCAGCGATCTTGAAATTGGGCGGCGTGTTGCCCACGCGGAGATTGATGATGCCCTGTGCACGCTGCCGGATGACATCCGACAGATTGGCTCCGCAATCCTCGTCGAAGATGTAGTTGTCCAGGATGTATTGGCAGATGGTCTCCTTGCCCGTGTTGTAGAAACCGTCCAGCATGTTGTACAGGACGAATTCGAGCACCACCGGATTGTCCTCGCAAGACGCTTTGACGAGGTCGACGCAACTGAGGAACCCCGAGTCCTTGCCCTCACTGAAGGTGCGCATCATCGACTGGATGCGGTCCGGCAGGGCCATCGAACGGATCAGGCTGTTGTCGCTCACGTCCAGGTCGCTCAAATACGTCCCCTTGTTGCCGAGGAAACGCGGCTGCTTCCACGTGAGAAATTTGGCCATATAAGTGCCCGGGTAGTCCCGGATGAACTTGTGTTGGGTCTGCGCCAGCTCCTTTTCCTTCGCCTTGACCTGGGCGTCGATCGCGGCTTCATTGCCCCGACGCTGCTTGTAGAGCTGACGGACTTGATTCTTGTTGGCCGCCTCGGCGCCTCGATAAGCGAACCATGCCCGGTTTTCCCGGCTCTCAGTCCGGCCTCCCACCAGACGTCCATTCTGAAAGTCAATGTTGAGGACGGCCTCGTCCGGATTCAGCACGATCTCCGCGGTTTTCTTGGCCCGCTCGTATCCCAGACCGTAGAAGCCGCGGCCCACCTCAATCTTGCCGAAATCAAAGCGTCCGTCTTCCAATTCAGCCGAATCCAACACGGCGATATTCCGCCCCTCCGTCTCGAAGAGGTAGAGCATGCCACTGCGGTTTTGAATGGAGCCACTGAAGGCCACTTCGCCCACCTTGTCTCCCTCGTTGTCCTCGTTGATTCCATTCAAGAAATCGGGATTCTCCCGCGCCCCACCTGACACTTGCTGTCCCGCTTTGGATGAGGAGGAATTGTCCGCCGCCGGAGCCGGATTGTCCTTTTTCACCTGTGCCGTAAGGGCAGCTGTGGGGTCCACGACCGGCCGTTTCGAACGCGCCTGAGGCGCATCACCAGATGAACAAGCGACCAGAACAAGGGAAAGGCAGAAGGAAATCCACATGACAGCAGGAATGCGGTGTTGCATGCCGAAAAATACACCCGGCAACGCCCTGTGGTCAAGGGCTTCACGGCCACCACGCACGAAAGAACGTGAATTACGGTCCCGGAGTGCCCTGCTCAGTCCCTGTCCCGCGGAGTACCTTGGTTCCATGGACCGCCAGACTGCCTTGCATGTCCTTCAATTGCCCGAGGCCCCGACACCAGATGAAGTGCACGACGCCTTTGAGGCCCACGTATTCAGCATCCGGGACTTCCTCTTCCGCCAAACGGTGGTGCCTCAGGTCTTCCGGGCGAAGGTCGACCGCCTCCTGACGGCTTCCGAAGTCGGCGAAACCCTCGGAGTGGAGTTGCCCTGCCTCGACGGCACTGTGCCGGAAATGGCGCCGCTCGAGGGCACGGCAGACGCAGTGGTGCGCATCCATGCCGACAACGTCGGCCGCCTTCGGACCTCCATGGCCGCCACGCTCGACCCCACCTGCCTCAGCCGATTGGGAGAATGTCTGGTCCGCATCCAACACCACTATCTCGAATGGATGGCCGCCTGGTCCTCCGACCGAGACCTGGACGGCGCTGAGATCAAGCCCATGCGCGACGAATGGTCTCCTGCCGCCTTGGCCGCTGCCCTCGAAGCGGAACGAAAGGGAGAGGAAGCCCAGGAGAAAGTGGCGAGCAACCTGTTGGCCGAGCTCCTGCGCATCCGCACGCTCGCCCAATCGGCCGTCACCGCCTGATCACGCGTTCCGCCGGCGGTGCAAATCCAGCACCATGCCATCGCCCAGCCCCACCTTGGGGACCACCATCTGCTCAGCCGCAAACAGGTCCATCGCGTCCAAGTAAATCCGGCACGCCGGCACGATCACATCGGCCCGATCCGGCTTCAACCCATAGCGATCCAAACGCTCGGCATGGCTCGCCTGTTCCAGTTTTCTCAAGGTCGCCTCCAGCGCCTGCTTGGAAATGGGATCAGGGCCGTAGCCGCCAGACAATTTGTGCAGCCGATTGATGTTGCCCCCAGTGCCGATGACCATCGCATTGGACACCTCATGCTTGACCATCAATTCCTGACACCACGTCCTCAATTCCTCCTGGATTTCAGGCTTCACCTTCCCTTTCAAGAGCCGCACGGAGCCAATCCTAAAACTCATGGCCTCCACGCGTTTTCCGCTCCGAATCAAGGTGATTTCCGTTGAGCCGCCTCCAACATCGACGTAGACATAATCCCGGTCCCGGTCGAGGCTGGCGATGGAGAAATTGGAGAAAATCAAGTCCGCCTCTTCCCGACCGCGAATGACCTCGATGGAGACGCCAGTCCGGTCGCGGATGGCCTCCACCACCTCCGGCCCATTCGTCGCCTCGCGCATCGCACTGGTGGCGCAGGCCCTAAACTCCTCAACGCCCATGGACTGGAGCAGCAGATGAAACGCCTCGATGGCGAGGGTCAGGGCCTCCTCCTTGGCGGGACTGATCCGCCCGGTCTCGAAGACATCCTCGCCCAGCCGGATGGGGATGCGTGTATAGGCCACCTTGTCGGAACGGACCTCACCGGATTCCTCCCGGATGGCCTTCACCATCAGCCGGACCGCATTGGATCCGATGTCAATCGCCCCGTATCGCTGGCTCATGTTCACTTCACCTGATCCGCATAATACGCATGGAGGCCCCGGTGACTCTCCACTGCGGGAGCCCCCTTCGGACGTTTGACATACCGGTTCTTTTGCTTCTTGTCCAGCTTCCTGCGCTTCACATTGTCCTTCAACTGCAAATCGAGCATGGCTGAAATTTCCCCCTGCAACCGCTCGTCATAGATGGGCGTGCTCACCTCAATCCGGCGGTCCAGATTGCGCGTCATCCAGTCTGCACTCGAAATGTAGAATTCCGGCTTGCCCGCCGCCCCGAAGACGATGACGCGGGCATGTTCGAGGAACCGCCCCACAATGCTGTACGCCTCGATGTTCTCGCTCAGTCCTTTCACCCCGGCACGCAAGGCGCAAGCGCCCCGGACGATGAGCTTGATGTTCACCCCTGCCTGGCTGGCCTCGTACATCTTGCGGATCATTCCCGCATCCGTGAGGTTGTTGCACTTCAAGACCATCCACGCCTTCCGGCCCACCTTGGCCTCCTGGATTTCCCGGTCGATCATCTGGGAGAACCGACGCCGCGTGCTGTAGGGCGACACGATGAGGTGGCGGAACACCCCCCTCTGGTAATTGTGCTCGAAGAAGGCGAACAGCCGCTCCACCTCCCCGGTGATGCGCCGGTCGGCCGTCAGCAGGGCGAGGTCACTGAACACCCCGGCCGTGGCCTCGTTGAAGTTGCCGGTCCCCACGTGCGCATAGTTTCGCTGGACGCGGCCTTCGTTGCGCGTGATGAGCAGGAGCTTGGAATGCGTCTTGAGACCGGCCACCCCGAAAATGACTTGGATGCCCGCCTCCTGCAGGGCTTGCGTGACCTTGATGTTGTTGCGCTCGTCGAACCGCGCCTGCAGTTCGATCACCACCTGCACCTCCTTGCCGTTGAGCGCGGCACTGGTCAGCGCGTTGATGATGTGCGAATTTTTCGCCACCCGGTACAGGTTGATCCGGATGGCCGAGACCTTGGGGTCAATCGCCGCCTCCCGCAGCAGGTCCACCAGCTGGGAAAAGGAGTGATAGGGATAATGGAGCAGGATGTCCTGCCGCGCAATCTCCTCAAAATAGCGCGTCCTGCCTTTCAAATGGCGATGTGGCAGGGGCGGGAGCTTGCGGTGGACCAATCCCGGTCGCCCGAGGTCAGGGAAATCCATCAGGTCCTTGCGGTTGTGGTAACGGCCCCCGGGGATGATGCTGGCCTCGTCCACCACATCCAGCTTCCGAATCAGGAACTTCAGCAGGTCATCCGGCATGGTCCGGTCATACAGGAACCGCACGTAGTCGCCCTTCTTCCGTCGAGCGATGCCCTTCCTCATCTTCTCGAGCAGAGACTTGGTGAGGTCATCGTCCATGTCAATCTCCGCGTCCCGCGTCACCTTGATGGCAAAGGCGGACACCGCCGTGGGTTCAAACGTGGAGAACAGCCGGGGCAATCCGACACGGACCACATCGTCTAGGAACACGATGCCGTGGCGTCCTTCCTTCTCGGGCAGAACCAGGAACCGGTCGAGGTGATCGGGCAATTCGAGCAAAGCGAACCGCGCCCGCTTCGACACCTCCCCCTCGAGGGCGATGGCGTGATAGATGGTCCCGTCCTTCAACTCGGGCACGCCCACATCCGAAATCAGAATGGGCACCAGATGCGGACGGACCTTCCGGTCAAACCAGGTCCTGACGAACTCCCACTGCTCCTCGTCGAGCTGATCCTCGGACATGAGGTCAATGCCTTCATTGGCCAATTCGGCTTCCACCTCCTCAAACGCCTCGTTGTAGCGCGACTGGAGCTCAATGACCCGCTCGTTCACCGCATTGAGCGTTTCTCCCACCCCGTGGCCGAGCGTGGTCGTGGTGCGCTTTCCGATCAGGGCAATGCGCTGCAGGGCTGCCATCCGCACGCGGAAGAACTCATCGAGGTTGTTGGAGAAGATGCCGAGAAACCGCATCCGCTCGATGAGCGGCGTGTCCTGATCCTCCGCCTCCTGCAGAACGCGCTCATTGAACGCAAGCCAACTGATATCGCGATTGAAGAATTCCTCTTCGGCGGACAGCCCCTGCTTGCCTCCGGTCTTGCTGACTTTGTGCGTGGCCGACATGCCCGCAAAGATACCCGTGGGCCCCAACGAGACGGTGTCTCCGTGTGAACTTTTGGCGCCCTCGATGACTTCGTCCTCTCCCATCCCCCACCTTCGCACCATGCCCCTTCTTGGACATCCCGCCCCCGAATTCACCGCCACCGCCATCGTCAACGGCAAAGTGGACCACCAGTTCTCCCTCGACCGCTTCCGCGGACAGTACGTGGTCCTGTTCTTCTATCCCGACGACTTCTCGAGCGTCTGCACCCCGGAGGTCCACGCCTTCCAGGAGCGCCTCACCGACTTCGAGTCCCGCGACGCCGTACTCGTGGGCTGCAGCACCAATTCCGCGGACATCCACAAACGGTTCCTCAGCACCCCCAAAACCGATGGCGGCGCAGAAGGCGTGACCTACCCCCTCATCGCCGACACCAACCGCATGGTCTCCGACCGCTTCGGCACCCTCAACGGCCAGTTCGACTACGACGAATACGGCCGCCTCACGGCGACCTCCGACCTGACCTGCCACCGCGGCACGTTCATCCTCGACAAAGAGGGCGTCATCCTGCACCAATCCTACAATTTTGCGCCGCTCGGCCGGGACATCGACAACGTCCTGCGCGAACTCGACGCCATCCGCCGACTCCAGATCGACGGTCAGGTCTGCATGCCCAACTGGAAGGGCTGAGCCCTTTCTTCTTTTCGGTTCAGTCCATCAACCAGCGTCGGACCCACGCTTCCAAGCGCTCGGCGCTGGCCTTGGAGCAACGCATGTCCACGCTACCGGAGTGGGCCGCGCCCTCCGCATCCGTCCAGCCGCACCAAATGGTGATGCGTTCGCCGGCGCCCTCCGGCATGCGGGTGATGCCGCTGATTTCGCCCTTGCGGAACGGCGCCCCATAGACTTCGAGCCGGCTGCGGAAGTAGAGGATGGCCCCGTGGGCCGTCCGCTCGAAGTTGCAGCCGGTCATCGCGGAAGCCACGCCCACCAGCGCGTCGAGCTCTCCGGAGCCGCCGACGAGCTCCGCCCGGGGCGAGCCCGTACCGCCGGCCTTCACCGACGCCCAGAAGCCGAGCGGCTTGCCCGAGATGGCGTGGACCTCGGCCCAACGCCGCGGATCATTGTAGGTCAAGTTCCAAAGTCGCATGGCTCCAATGGCGGCGGTATTTGCCGTCCGCGTCGTAGCGTTCGGCCTGTCCGGAAGTGTTGAATTTGCGGTTCGGGCGCGGATCGTTGCCGACACCGGCCACGTAAATCCAGTTGCCATAGTTGCTGGCGGGATCGTGGTCGAGCAGCATGTGCTCAAACCAGCTGGCGCCGAGCCGCCAATCCACCCCGAGGTCGTGCACGAGATAGCTGGCCACGTTTTGCCGGCCGCGGTTGGACATGAAACCCGTCGCAGCGAGTTCTCGCATGTTTGCATTGACGAAATCGCACTTCGTCCGGCCCTCGCACCACGCCTCGAAAACGCGGCGGTCCTGGCGCCACTTCGGCGACTCCTGCTTGATGCCGCGCTTGTGGAAGATGCGGTTGCCATAGCGCATGGCCACGTAGCGGAAGTAGTCCCGCCAGATCAACTCGAAGAGGAGCCAGTACGTGTCCTCATTCTTCTCGACGTCCTTTTCGAAGGCGCGGACTTGCGCGTGGATCTCGCGCGGGCTGATGCACCCGAGCGCCAGCCACGGAGAAAACTTTGAGCTGTAGTCGGCGCCGAGCAGGCCGTTGCGGGTCTTCTTGTACACCCGCAACTTCTTGGTCTCCCAGAAGTAATGGTCGAGCCGCTCCCAGGCGGCCACCGCACCTCCTTTGAATGGCAGCACACCACGGGCATCGGCCACCTTGGCCTCCACCCCGAGGTTGGCCAACGTCGGCACGGCATCGCCTTGCAACCCAGCCGAAATGGTCAGCGCCTCCGGTTCCGGCAGCGGATCGCGCACCTCGCTCCGCTTCTCCATCTTTCCTCGAAAGCGGGTGAAGACATCCGGCAACTGCTCGAGTTCGAATGGCAGGTCGTCCGGGTGGTACATCGTCAGCTGCTCCTCCAGCCGCAGGTCCAGCACCTCCGCCACCTGCGCCTCGCGGAGCAGCTCCTCGCTCGTGTGCTCCGCCGTGGCGAAGACCGTTCGCGCCCCATGCTCCTCGGCCAACGCTTTCAAGACTTCGGCTGGCTCGCCCTGCCGAATGAGCAAGGTTCCGCCCATGTCTTCAAGGTCGGCCTTCAAGTCCGCGAGGGACTCCAGCAAAAACTGCGATCGGAACGGACCGGTCTTGATCTGTCCCCAACGGTCTTCCGCCCATTGGGCCGGGTCCAAGATGAACACCGGAATGACTTCCGTGGAGGCCTTGACCGCGGCGTTCAACGTGGCGTTGTCGGTGACCCGCAGGTCGTTTCGGAACCAGATCAGGCTGCGCATGGTCAGAGGGTTTCGAGGTTGGACAGGACCGCGTCTCCGCGTTCGAGCAGGGCCTCCTGCTTCTCGGCGGGCATCTTGTCCCACGTGCGGTACGCCATGCCGATGCGCGGATTGCGCTCCAGCTTGGCCCGGTTGCGGACGTGAAAATGCCAATAGAGACTGTTGAGGGGACAGCTGTTGTCGCCCGTCTTGTCGGCCGCGTCATAACTGCATCCGCTGCAGTACGGGCCCATCTTCTTCATGTAGTTGGCCGACGCCGCGTAAGGCTTCGTTCCCACGATGCCGCCGTCGGCGAATTGGCTCATCCCCCGCGTGTTGGTGATCTCCACCCACTCGATGGCATCGAGGTAAATGCCGAGGTACCAGCGGTCCACCTCATCGGGGTGGATGCCGGCGAGCAGGGCGAAGTTGCCCGTCACCATGAGCCGTTGGATGTGGTGAGCATAGCCGTATTGCAGGCTTTGACCAATGGCGTGCCGCATGCAGGCCATCCGGGTCTCCCCCGTCCAGAACCACTGCGGCAGGGCGTTGTCCGCCTCGAAAAAGTTCAAGTCGGCATACTCGGGCATGTGGGCCCAATACACGCCGCGCATGTATTCCCGCCAACCCAACACCTGGCGAATGAAGCCCTCCACTTGGGTGATGTCCGCATGGTCGGGGTCCGACCGCCACTTGTCCTCCACGGCCCGGATGACCTCCATTGGCGAGATGAGCTTGGCGTTCATGCAGAAGGAAATCCGCGCGTGGTACATCGACCAATACTCCGGGTGCATGGCGTCCTGGAAATCTCCGAATCGCGGCAGGCATTCCTCCACGAAGAAGTCGAGCAGTTCGAGCCCTTCTTCGCGGGTGACCGGCCACAGGAAATGGGCCGCGTCCACCGAGCCGATCGTCTCGACCCCGCAGTCGCGCAACATGGTCTCGAGCGCGGAAAGGTCACGGTCGAACAAAAGCGGCTCGACAGGCCGATGCCCCTTGGGCAGCTTCTTGCGGTTGGTGGCGTCGTAGTTCCACTTCCCGCCTGCCGGTTCCGGCCCGTTCATGCCGGGCTCCATCAGGATGTCGTGGGCCTTTCGCATCCGGCGGTAGAACGACTCCATCAAGTAGGTCTTCTTGCCCTTGAACTGCTCAGCCAAATCGCCCCGCGCGGTCAGGAAGTGATGGGTGTCCACGGCCTTTGCCTGATCGCCAAACTCGGCCGACAATTGCTTCAACTGATCATCGAGCCTCCACTCGTCAGGAAGCTGAAATTCAAAAAAATCACATTCCTCTTCTGCCATCACCATCCGCACATTGGCCTCCAAGCCTTGGGTGTTCCTGCCCTCGTCGAGGGACAGGTAGACCACGCGGTGCCCTTCCGCCTTTCGCGCCTCGGAAAACGCCCGCATCGCCGCGAAGAAGGCGAGCACCTTCTGGATGTGGTGGGGCGCGTAATCGGTCTCCTGCCGCATCTCCGCCATGAGGTACACCACGTCATCAGACACGGCATCGAACCAGGGGTGGGCGGCGTTCAATTGGTCCCCGAGAATGAGGCGGAGGGTCTTCATGCAGCACTTGTTTTGGAGGTGCGTCGGCAACGCTCGCTGCAGTACTTCACCTCGTCCCAGCACCGCGCCCACTTCCTCCGCCAATCAAAAGGGCGACCGCAATGCACGCAATCCTTTGAGGGGAGGTGGGGCTTCTTGTGCATGTGGAAACAACACCCCGCCCACCGCGCGGTTCACCGGTTCGTTCCCCTACTTTGACCGAAGCAAATCACAACGACATGTTCTCCAACCGCATCGGTTTTGGTCCGCGCCTGGGCGCCGCCCTTCTCGACGTTCTGTTCACCATGCTGCTCTGCACGCCCATCCTGATGTTTGGGGCCGGCGCTGGTCTGGCCGCATCATTGGGACTCGATTCCATGACGGACGGTGAGCAGACCGAAGCCCTCGCTTTGTTGGGCATCTCGGCCGGCATGATCGGGTCCATCCTCATCTGCGGTCTTCTGAGCACGGTGTACACCCTCATCGAGGCCTTCACGGGTGCCTCCCCCGGCAAACGGGTGATGGGCATGCAAATCGCCAAGGCGGACGGCACAGCCGGAGACACTTCTCTGTTCCTGCTGCGTTGGGCACTCAAGAACAGCGGCAGCATCCTGAACTACATCCTCCCCGTGATTGCGGGCCTCGTCAGCACCGTCTTCTTCTTTGGCTGCTTTGCCGCGCTTGGAGAGAAGCGGCAAGCCCTGCACGACATCATCGCCAAGTCGGCCGTCTACAAAAAAGGCGACATCACGAGCTGAGCGTCCTGGGTGTTCAGCGGTTGGGAAGAACCAACCAGCTGAAACCGACCGCCGTGTAGTTCATGCGGTGGTTGAGGCCGGTGCCGTAGCTGATGTCCCACTGCCACGTATTGCTGGTCAACAAAGTCAGGCCGGCATCGAAACTGGCCGAATGGGCCCCACCATCGATTTCGCCGTAAGGCTCGAAGTACAAACCGAGCTTCTCATTGATGGCCTTGCCCACGGCAAGCGCATAGGTGGCGACTCCCCGTCCGTTGGCCAAGTCGTACCCGAGGTTGTAGCCGAGTGCCCAATCCGGCCCGACGTCATGGCTGATGCAGAGCTTGTTGACCATCCCCCAGTCGTAATCAGACAACCCGCTCTCACCCGATGGGGCGACAGCATGTCCCAAGTAGGCAATTTCCGTCTTGCTCCCCTCCTTCTGGAACAACTGAATCTTGGTGCCAATTTGAACGTCACTTGTCCCCTCCGCCAGCACGTCATCGCTGCCGAATGAATGTTGACTGATTCGGTCCAATTGATGCACCACACGCAGCTCGAATCCATCGAGAATGCTCACACGAAACAGCGAATTGGGCAAGGCCATGCTGCGGATGTTGCCTCCGAACCCAGGCTGCCAGGTGCTGGAGAATCCGCATTCCCATTGGAACGACCCCAGGGGCACTACGGCTGAACTCTCCGTTTGATCGGGGCGATCCGTATTGATGACTTGCGCTGCGGCCCAAGCGGGCGCACAGAGAAAAAAGAAGAACAGCAGTGTTCGCATGGCGCAAAGATGTGCAACGGCTAGTCAGCCTTTCATGGCCTTGAGTTCGGCCCAAGTGGAAGGGATCGGTGTCGCCGTGACACGAGCCGGAACGTCCTTTCCAGAAAGGAACTTCAGCACCAGATCATTGAACAGGTCGGGGGCCTCGATGGAGCAGACATGCCCACAATTCTCGATCACCGCGAGCCGCATGTTCTTCTGTGCGCTGGCGAACTTCTCAGCCGCACCAAAAAAGATGTGGTCCTGCGCCCCCATGACCACCAGGCCCGTTTTGTCCACTGTGCGCTCGACATACTGCTTGATGAGTCGGAAAAACGGCTTGTAGAGCTCGACCCACTTGAGGTATTCGCCTGGCGTCAGACGCAGGCTCTGGCGGCGGAAAATCCACCGGCTAAGGCGGTGATTTCGACGCGGAAGCACAATGAAGCTAAACAGCCAGTAGATGGCCCGGTACGGCAGGATGTAGTTCAACAGCTTCCCGCTGTGAACGAACCAGTGCATGAGCCGGGATCCGTCGAAAATGGCACCGGCCATGACCATGCGGTCAATCAACTCGGGACGCTCGATGTCGATTTTCTGAAGGATGACGCTGCCAATGCTGAGCGAGACAAAATGCGCCCGCTCAATACCAAGGTGATCCACCACGGCGAGAATGTCATCGGAGACAATGTCGAAGTCGTATTCCGGAAATTCCGGCAGGATGTCCTTGCTGAATCCGTGGTCACGGAGATCAATCAGGAGCAAACGGTAATGCGGCTGGAACGCCTCAATCTGGTACTTCCACGTCCGAATGCTGCCTCCCGCCCCGTGCACGAAGACGAGCCACGGCGCGTCGGCGCCGGCCTGGTCTACCACCTCGTGGTAGAGCAGCGTGCGGCCATCGGCATTGAGGAGGACGGGACGTTCTTCCAGCATCGAACCGGCAAGTTCGGTCAGCCGGGCGGCTTTTCAATCCATCGGACGCGATCCTTCCACCACATGGCGACGAAGAATCCGCGCCCCCTCCTTCCGAACCTCCGGATGCTTGCGGTGGGCCCAGAGTTTTTCCCGCGCCGCCCGCGAAGCTGGCTCCAGCGACACGATGGGCAAGGGATAGGTCTCCCCCAACCGAAACCCGGCGAGCTCGGCCTCGATGGGGGGCATCGTCCACGGCGCGAAGACGGCTGGCACCTCCAACCCGGCGAGCTCCGGCACCCACTTGCGGATGAAGTCCCCTTTCGGATCGTGGTCCTCCGCCTGCTTGACGGGATTGTAGATGCGCACCGTGTTGATCCCGGTGACCCCGGCCTGCATCTGGAACTGGGGAAAATGGATGCCCGGCTCGAAGTCGAGGAATTGCCGGGCCAGGTGCTCCACCCCCGCCTGCCAGGGCTGCCAGAGATGGTGGGTCAGGAAGCTCACCAGCATGGCCCGCATCCGGAAATTCAGATACCCCGTCTCCGTCACGCTCCGCATGCAAGCATCCACGAGGGGATACCCCGTGCGTCCCTCAGCCCAGGCGGCCACCTTTTCGGGGTCGACCGGCTTGTCGAGGAGGTCGTGACCGCGGTTGACGTTGTCGAATTCCATCCGGTCCTCCATCTCGAACTTCTGGATGAAGTGACAGTGCCAGCGGAGTCGGCTGTCAAAAGCCGAAAAGTTCCGGGCCTGCCCGGCGGGGCCATCCCCTCCCCTTCGCCGTGCCGCCTCCTGACGCTGGTGCACTTGCCGGATGCTGAGGTTGCCCCACGCGAGGTAGGCACTCAATCGACTGCACCCCTCCCGGCTGCCCTCCGGCTTCGAAATGGTACGCGCATAGCGTCGAATCCGATCTGTGACAAAGGTTTCGAGGTACGCATGGGCCTTGCGCTCCCCGCCCGGTTGAAACCGTTCGGGCGCCTCATCAGGGACGGGCAACGCGCGCCATGCCAAGGGCCACCCGAGCGCCTCAGCCTCCACAGGCTCGAAACGGGCCCAATCCGGATGGTCCTGAGGCGCCGACATGTGGGCGAACCAGGAGTCGCGCCAACCCGCGCGGTTCCGCTTGCCCCGGTGCACCCCGTCCCGCTGGTGCTCATGCCAGGGAACGCCCGCCGAAGCCAACAAATCAGCGAGCGCCAAGTCCCGGTCAAAGGTGTGCCGCAATCCCGATTCGCGGTAGCTGTGCACCCCGATGAGGATGAACCTCTCCATCAGGTGGCGGAACACCTCCACGGCATCCGCGTGCACGGGGGCCGTCTGAATGCCAGAGCGGATGGCGCCGGCTGTCGCCCAATCGCCCAACTGGGCATCCAGGTCGGCCAGGCCCTGTTGGACGAACCCCACGTGGCGCCCGGACGTGGTGGGGTGGGCCAGATCGGTCGGCTCGAAACAATAGAGCAGCAGATGGGGACCGCCCATCCGCATCGCTTCGGCGAGTGGCGCGTGGTCCCGAAGACGCAGGTCTCGCTTCAACCAGATGACGCGGAGGGCAGGGCGACTCGACATGGCCTGTAGATCAATCCCAGCCGTCGCGGAAATCGGCGCGGGATTCCAGCGGCCGATCCGCCTTGGCATAGCTCAACCGGGCCACCCGCTCGGCGGTATGGTAAGCATCAAGCCCCCCAATGGCGATGGTGCCCGCCAAGGCGAGGTCGAGGAATCCGTCCTCCACCTGCAATTCCTTTTGGAAATCCACCCATTGGATGGCCCCAATGACGAATCGGCAGCCATTCGGCAGCGCCAGATCGTCCTCGACGGTCAGACCAATGCGCACAGGAGATTCGGCCACGGCGGGAGCCGGGAACCGGGCCTGGTCATCGCCATGCCAATGGGGCGTGAGTCCGACGGCGTCGAATTCGGATACATCTGCCGGATACCGCGCGCTCGTCCGGTGCGCCGACTCGTAAAAGGCCGACGTCACATGGCTGAGTGTAAAGGCCTTGGAAGTCGAGAGGTTCTGGTAGTTGTGCGAATCGTCCCCAGGCGGGCGAAACACCACCCCCAACAAGGCTGGGTTCGATCCGAGGTGAACCACGCTCGACACAATGCAGCAGGCCGTCCGCCCCTCTTCATCGGCCGTCCCAACGAGGTTGGCCGACTTGAACCCGCTGAGCGAATTCACCAGACGGGCCCGATGCCGCTGCGGCAAGGCGACGATGCCCTCCCGGTTCAAAGTGGTCGTGTCCGTCATCTGACGGCGCTCATGCCGTTGTCGACCTGGATGATCTGGCCTGTGATGGCCGCGGCATCCGGCGACAGCAAGAAGGCCGCCATCGCGGCGACGTCATCCGCGGTGGCCACCCGCTTCAGGGGATGGCGGTCGGCACTGGCTTCCCGCTTGGCTTCCGAAGAGAGCAGAGCCGCCGCCAGCGGCGTATCCGTCAACGAGGGGGCAATGGCATTGGCTCGGATGTCCGGCGCAAACTCGCACGCCATGGTGCGGACGAGCCCTTCCAGTGCGCCCTTGGCCATGGCAATGGAGGCATGGAATCCCATGCCCGTCTGGACCGCCACGGTGCTGAATCCCACGATGGAGGGCTGCCCCCCGACGGGGTCTGCCGCTGCGGCCTTGAGCAACTTGAGGTTGGCCTGCACCGTTTGCAAGAGCCCCATGGCATTCACCTTGAAATCATCCAAGACCACCTCGGGCTTGACGCCCCGGACCGGCTTCAGGTTGATGGTCCCCGGACAGTACACCAACCCGTCCAAACGATCCGTAAACGAGGACAAGTCGCAGGGATGAGCCGCCGCATCGAAGACGAGGCCCGTGTAGTTTCCTTCGGCCTGAGCTCCGGTGCGGGACACCCCGATTACCTTGTCGCCCCGGTCCAGGAGACGCTGACGCAAAGAGAGGCCGATGCCCTTGCTGTCCCCGATGATGGCGATGGTCCTCATGATGTGCCGTCTTGAAGGGCAATCAACTTCGCCTCCACCTCCGCGGCCTTGGCGGTCATCTCATCGCTGCGGGCGCGGTCCACCGTGCTGAGACGGTGCGCTTCGGACAACAGCCGGGCGTGCTCCTTCCGGAGCTTCTCGGCGGGGTCCTTCTTGAACATTCCGAACATGCTGGAACAACAGCCGGGCCGGGCCGCAAGTTCGGGAGGCCCATGAGGCCCGGATTCAAACAAAAAGAAAGCCGCCCCGGAATTCCGGAGCGGCTCCCAAAAGGCGCTGGGCGCCAGAGGATTACTGCTTGTTGGTCGGGCCGGCAGCGTTCTTGACCGGGGCACCCACCGTCTGGGCGACGGCTTCGATCTTGCCCTTGATGCGAATCACCTTGGTCGGCTCGTTGGAGGCGTTGGAGGTGATGGTCACGCTCTTGTTGATCGGGCCGACACGCTTGGTGTCGTACTTGACCTTGATGGAGCTGGTGGCACCCGGCATGATGGGATCCTTGTCGCACTGGGGAACCGTGCAGCCGCAGGAACCCTTGCAGCGGGAAATGATGAGGGGATCGGTGCCGTCGTTGGTGACGGTGAAGACGCAGTTGCCGTCGCCACCCTGATCCATGGTGCCGTAGTCGTGGACCTCCTTGTCGAGGCTGATGACCGGACCATTGACCACTTCCTGAGCGGAAGCGAGGGCAAAACCGCCGAAGACCACGGCGAGGGTAAGGAGAACCTTTTTCATGATGGAAAGGGGTGTATTGTGTTCTGCCGCCAAGATACGGGGGGCAATCCGCAGGTCAGAAAGGGGTTAACGCGATTTTAACAGGCTAAATTTGGCGCCGCATCCGCCCCATTCGCCTGCGCCATGGCCCAAGAGATCCCCTCCCATTACAATCCGACCACCGTCGAAGACCGCTGGAACCAAGTCTGGGAAGACGCCAAGGCCTTCCGCAGCATTCCTGACGACCGTGAGCCCTATACCGTGGTCATCCCCCCGCCCAACGTGACAGGCGTGCTGCACATGGGCCACATGTTGAACAACACCATCCAGGACGTGCTCGTGCGCCGCGCGCGGATGCAAGGCAAGAACGCCTGCTGGGTGCCGGGAACCGACCACGCCTCCATCGCCACGGAAGCCAAGGTGGTCCGCAAACTCCGCGACCAGGGCATCAAGAAGTCCGACCTCAGCCGCGACGCCTTTCTCGAACACGCCTGGGACTGGACCCGCGAACACGGAGGCATCATTCTCAAGCAGCTTCGCAAACTCGGCGCCAGTTGTGACTGGGAACGGACCAACTTCACGCTGGACGAGCATTACTCCCGCAGCGTCATCGACACCTTCCTCGACCTGCACGCCAAGGGCCACATCTACCGCGGCCTGCGCATGGTCAACTGGGACCCGCAGGCCCTGACGGCCGTCTCCGACGAGGAGGTCCTCCACACCGAAGAGCAGTCCAAGCTTCACCATGTGCGCTACCAAGTCGAGGGCACGGACGACTGGCTCACCATCGCCACGACTCGACCGGAGACCATCCTCGCCGATACGGCCATCTGCATTCACCCGGAAGACGAGCGGTACACCCACCTCCACGGCAAGCGCGCCATCGTCCCGGTCGCAGGCCGCAGCATTCCAATCATCCTCGACGAGTACGTCGATCGGGAGTTCGGCACCGGTTGCCTCAAAGTCACCCCTGCCCACGATCCCAACGACCACGAGCTCGGCCAGAAGCACGGCCTCGAGGTCATCGACATGCTCAACCCCGACGGTACGGTCAACGCGGTCGGCGGTGAATTCGAGGGACAGGACCGATTCGAAGCCCGCAAGACCTTTACCGCGGCCCTCGACGCCGCCGGGCACCTCGTCAAGGTGGAGGACCACCCCAACAAGGTGGGCCGCTCCGAGCGCACGGGCGCCATCATCGAGCCGCGCCTGTCCATGCAGTGGTTCGTCGCCATGGAAGAGCTGGCCAAGCCGGCCCTCAACCATGTGATGGACGACACCATCCAGTTCCACCCGGCCAAATTCAAGAACAGCTACCGCAACTGGATGGAGAACGTCAAGGACTGGTGCATCTCCCGCCAACTGTGGTGGGGCCACCGGATCCCGGCGTGGTATTACGATGGAGAGCCGACCTCCGCCGAAGCGAAGTATGTGGTCGCCGCCGATGCCGACACCGCCGCCGCATTGGCCACGGAGGCCGCCGGCCGCACCATTGCCCCGGCCGACCTGCGTCAGGACGAGGACGTTCTCGACACCTGGTTCAGCTCCTGGCTCTGGCCCATCAGCGTGTTTGACGGCTTCTACACCAAGGAGGAAGTCGATTACTACTACCCCACCAATGATTTGGTCACCGCCCCGGAGATCATGTTCTTTTGGGTCGCCCGGATGATCATCGCGGGTTACGAATACCGTCAGGCCCCGCCTTTCCGCAACGTCTACTACACCGGCATCGTGCGGGACAAGCAAGGCCGGAAGATGTCCAAGTCGCTCGGCAACAGCCCCGACCCCATCGAACTCATGCAGCAGTACGGAGCAGACGGGGTTCGCGTCGGCATGCTGCTGACCTCACCGGCCGGAAACGACCTGCCGTTCGATGAGAGCCTCTGCGAACAGGGACGCAACTTCTCCAACAAGATTTGGAACGCCTTCCGCCTGGTGAAGGGGTGGGAAGTCAGCGACACCGCCGCCCAGCCCGATCATGCGGCCGCCGGCATCCGCTGGTTCGAAGCCCGGTCCGAGCAGGTGCTCGCCGACATCGAGCAGAGCTTTGCCGAATTCCGCCTGAGCGAGGCCCTGATGGCCACCTACAAGCACATCTGGGACGACTTCTGCTCCTGGTATTTGGAACTGGCCAAGCCCACCTATGGTGAGCCTTGCGACCGTGAGACCTATGAGGCCACGGTGCGCCTTTTTGAGCGCATGCTCTCGCTGCTGCACCCCTTCATGCCCTTCCTCACCGAAGAGGTCTACAGCCTGCTTCAGAGGCGTCCTGAGGGAACGCTACTGTGCACCTCACCCTTCCCGACGCGCGGCGGCCAGCCCGTGGATGAGACCTTGCTCGCCGACTTCGACCAGACCACCCGCATCGTGGCCGAAGTCCGCGGCATCCGCCAAAAGGGCCACATTCCCAACAAGCAGGCCCTCGACCTCAAGGTCATCGTCGACGCGGAGGGAAAGCCGTACCCGGCCAATCTCGAAAGCGTGGTCTGTCACCTGTGCAACGTCACCGGTGTGGAACGCGTGAAAGAGAAGGTGACCGGGGCCTTTGGCTTCGTCGTAGAGACCCACGAATTCTTCATCCCCGCCGGCGAGGCGGTCGACCTGGAAGCCGAGAAAGACAAAATCCGCAAGGACCTCGAGTATCAGCAGGGCTTCCTCAACATTGTGCGGAAGAAGCTCAGCAACGAGAAGTTCGTCAACGGCGCCCCGGAACAGGTCGTGGCCTCCGAGCGCGCCAAGGAAGCCGACGCCGTCGCCAAGATCGAGGTGCTTCAGGCCCAGCTCGATGCCTTGGGCTGATCCTCAGCGGGGTCGGCCGATGCGGTGGTCCAATCCGTAACGCCCGCCGCCCATCAGGGCCAGCACCACAAACGGCACAAGGAAGAGGAGCGCGTGCTCCTTGTCGCTGATGGGGTCACCCGCATGGGCACCAAACGCGGCCACCGCCATGGTGATGGCGGCTGGAACGGACATCCACCGGGTGAACAGCCCCAGCACGATGAAGGCCGGCGCCACGAGTTCACCGAACACCGCCAGCCCGAGCGACAGCTCTTCACCGAGCCCCATCCAGTCATAGAACCGGACCTCCCCTTCGGCGAGACCGGTCCGGAGTCGTTCCAACTTGCCCCAGCCATGGGGCACCATCAGGCCGCCTGCGCCCACACGCAGCAACAGCAAGGACACATCCTTTTGCCAACTCATGCGGCAAAGTTGAGACCGGAACATCGTGGAATTGAGGAGGCCGTCCGACGTTTCGAACGGCCTCCCGTAACCAAAACCTAGAAGCCGTCGGGCCACACCTCTATGCCGACCCGACAGGGGCAATCTGGCCAACCACATCACATCTCTGACGTGTGGCTCACCAGTGCCCCTCCCCCCTTTGTCCGTGCAAAAAGAAAGGCGCCCAGTGGGCGCCTTTCCTAATGTCATGATGGATGGCGAATCACTCGCAGGTCTGGCCGAAGGCACCGAGCATGAGGAGCAAGTCACCCACAGCCGTGGCGCCGTCACCATCGAGGTCCGTCGGGCAGGAGCTCGTTCCGGAGATCTGGCAGGAACCGTCGTCGTCCGTCGCAGCGGGGTTAAAATTGTCGGCATCGGGATAGGTGCAGCCGGCCACGATGGCGCTCATGCAGCTTCCGTCATCCTCGCCAGCAAACGGGCTGTACTCGGCAGAGAAGGGATCCGTACAACCGGCACAGAGACCGCACTCGCCGTAGCACACGGCATCCAGAATGAGCGGGCTGTCCACCACGCTCACCTGACGGTCGCTGTACCCAACGTCGGTGCAATCGCCGGTGATGGTCTCCCAATCGCCACCGTTGCGGTACTTGAAGGCGTAGTCCCCGACGCCGAGGATCAGCGTGGCTTGCCACACTCCGTAGCCCATCTCGGTCATCACCGTGGCGGGGTCACCCCACCCGTTGAAGGAACCGGCGATGTCGATGAAGCCGGCCACCTCGATGTTGGAAGCGTTCACGCGGAACACGACCTCGAACTGGCAGGAACCGTCGTCCGTGTTGGCGGCACTGTCGTAGTTGATGGCGTCCGGATTGATGCAACCGTTGTAGTTGCACGGCCCAGGATCGGTGGCGTTCTCGTTGTAGTTGTCGGCGTTCGGATCGTCGCAGCCGGGAATCTCCTGGCAGTCGAGCAGGCCGTCACCGTCTGTATCGGTGTAGTCGCAGAGCAGGCTGATGTCACAGGGGTTGGTGAATCCACAAGCGGATGGGTCACCACAACCCGGCGTGAAGCTGGACAGCGGTGCAGCCCAGAGGAACTGCGGGCCGAGCACCGGCACAATCGTCTGCCACACTCCATCTTGCTCGGCGAGCGTGAGGATGTTGCCCGAAAGATTGACCGTGAATTGGGCCCCACACATAGCCACCGGAGTGGCACTTGCAATAGCCACTAGATCAACCAGCAATCCACCGGTCGGGTCGGTCACGTTAGACATCACAAGCGATCCGCCCGTTCCGTCGCCGAGGAACACACCATTTACGGCAAGATTGGGATTCACCCCTCCGTCGAGCTCACAGCCACCGGCGAGGGGCTCGTTCTCCGTGCCGGAGACGGTCAGCCCCACCAACCAGACATTCTCGGCGCCGGTCGGGAGCGTGGTGTCCATGTAGTCACAGGAACCATCATCTTCCGTAGCGAAACCGTCGTAATTGCACGCAATCACATCGGTACAACCTAGGACCGTCAGGGAGTTGCCGTCACAGTCAAACCCTTCGGCTGCATATTCACAAGAACCATCGTCTGTCGTGGCAAGGGCGCTGTAGTTGCAAGCGCTTTCGTCATTACACCCAGGTCCGAGTGCAGCAACCTCGAGACTAACCGCCAGACGCGGCGCAGTGTAATCGACAATTTGCTCAATCCAATACGCTGCTTCCGCAGGCCCCATTGTTGGGTTGAGGGTCAATTGTGTCGAAGTCAAATTGGTCCCAGCAAGATCATCATAGGCTTGCAGGTCGTCGACACTCCACCATTGCCAGGGAGACCCATCAAATGGCTCTAGCGGGGTTCCGTCCTCATCATAATTGTTCAGCACAGGGTACAAACCATCCCACCCTTGGTTTCCGAAAGCAACAGCAGGGTCGGGCAATCCAATCTCTGCGAAAACTGCATTGTTATTCGTGGCGTATCCATTGATTTCCTGATGAATGTTGTACGCACCGTCTACTTCTACTATCGGCAGATTCACACCAGGAACAATGAGAACGGCATTAGTGTAAGGGGCATACTGATCGTGCGGTCCTTGAAAACTGACCATAGGGATATCCCCTTCGTCAAGCCAATTCAAGTCACCCAAAGCACCGCCAAGGTTCATTTGGAAGTTGAAGTCCGAACTGTAGCCCACGTGGTTTGCCATACACATTTGGAAGCCTCCCGAAGAGGCTGGAGCATACGTGTCAATAGTGGCATCAACGTCTCCATGAATGCTCTCGACCACCATTGGAACGAAACTTCCATCGCCCGGATCATACCAAAACTTGGAGATCGGGGTCGTTCCGTCATCTTCAAAAATGATGTCACTATAACTAGAGATGCCCGCTGAGGCCAGAGTGATATATCCTCCAGTACCTTCTCCAAACATGGCGATTTTGTCTGACCCAATGCCGTACGGATTTCCATCTTCAGCGATGGTTTTTCTGAAAAATCGAACTGCAGTTCGGCTGTCTTGCACCCCGCGATAAGCGGCTTGAATCAATTGCAGCGTTCTCTCTGTTTGAGTGGGCGCCGTGGGGTTGTAGCCGAGGCGGTAATCAACACTGGCTACAACATAACCCTTACGTGCAAATTCTTTACACATGGCCACTGTACATGAGTCAGTTCTAGTACCGAGCGCACTTTGATTAATGTATTTCGGCAGAAAGTTGCCCGTATGGAAGTAGAGAATCAGCGGACGCTCTGTCTCCAAATCTCCAGTTGGCTCATAAATGTCACACAACAAGTCTTCTGGAGCGGGAGGCATCCCCTGCAAAGCGGGAAGCACTGTAATGTTTGTTCCATACACCACACCTTCAGTCACAGTTACATCTGAGAAAACCTCATCAAGATACCGAACTCCTTGATTATCGATGTCTTGCGGAGTCAACAAACCAAGGGAAAGACCCATCCTCGGCGTGTTGTATTCCATGATTTGGTCAATCCAATACAGCGCTTCAGCTTCTCCCATTGTTGGGTTGAGCGTCAACTGAGTTGCCAAAATATTGGTGCCTGCAGCGTCATCATATGCTTGTACTGCTGCCTCGCTCCACCACTGCCAAGGAGAGCTGTCAAATGGTTCAGTGGGAACGCCGTCTACGTAGTCGTTCAAAACTGGGAATAAGCCATCCCAACCATTGTTCAAATCGGAATACGGATCATCGATTCCGGCCTCTGCAAACACCGCATTGTTGTTCGTTGCATATCCATTGATTTCTGCGTGAACGTTGTAAGCACCGTCAACTTCAACAATAGGGAGATTGACGCCTGGTACGATCAGCACTGCAGACTCGTACGGAGCATACGGGTCGTGCGGGCATTGAACACTTACCATGGGAATATCTCCTTCGTCCAGCCAATTCAAATCACCCATGGCGCCGCCCAGGTTCACCTGAAAGTCAAAGTCAGAACTATACCCCACATGGTTTGCCATACACATTTGGAATCCTCCCAAGGAGGCAGGGGCATAAGTGTCCGTTGTGGCATTAACGTCCCCATGAATGCTCTCGACCACCATTGGAACAAAACTTCCATCGCCCGGATCATACCAAAACTTGGCGATAGGGGTCACTCCGTCATCTTCGAAAATGATATCGTTGTAACTCGAGATGCCAGCGGAAGCGTAGGTAATGTAACCGCCCGTGCCTTCTCCAAACATCGCGATTTTGTCTGACCCAATGCCGTACGGATTTCCATCTTCAGCAATGGTTTTTCTAAAGAATCGGACCGCCGTTCGGCTGTCCTGTACCCCCCGGTAAGCGGCCTGAATCAATTGCAAGGTTCGCTCGGTTTGAGTGGGAGCAGTTGGATTGTAACCGAGGCGGTAATCAACACTAGCGACTACGTAACCCATCTTGGCATATCTCGTGCAGATCTCAACCGCACAGCTGTCGGTTTTTGTCCCAAGACCGCTTTGATTGATGTAAGTCGGCAAAAAATTACCAGTGTGAAAGTACAACAGCAAGGGCCGGTCAGTTTCCACATCACCGGTAGGTTCGTACAAATCCAATACGAGCGGCTGCGGGGCAGGCGGCATCCCTTGAAGCGCTGGCAAAACGCTAATGTTGGTGCCGTATTGAATATCAGATGTAACAGTCACATCGCTAAAAACCTCATCGAGGTAACGTGTTTGAGCGTCTGCAACAAAACAGAAGGCGAGAAACGCCAAAAAAAGACAGGTTTGCTTCATGATTTGGTCCACATAGTTAATTGGTCAAGATAGCGAATGGACAAGGAAGCGTGTCCTTATTACACACGCTTTTCGTCGATGGAGAAAAAAATTTGTAGCTGTTGGAAACGTCCTGATATCGTCAGTTCCGAGGGTTGACCTCGTAAAGCAAACTGAGATAGGCCAGACGGCCCACCGTTGGCCCACCGTAAGTCTCAATGTGCAGGTTTTCCAGCACATTTGACGCCCCCGCTTTAATGGTCAAGTTGAGCGCATCGATGCGCGCATTGGCCTGGATGTCGAGAAGATCGAACGTGGGAACAAATCCGGTGAATTGGGGAGAGCCTTCGAAGACGAAGCCTTGCACCCACTTATAATTCACGCCGAAACCCCATGTACTCATTTCTCGCAGTCGAAGATCTCGAGTGCTGATTCCAAAATTGCACTTGTGTTCTGGTGTATTGAAAGCCGGAATGATAGGGTCATCCTCGTTCGTCTTCACCAAACGATTCCAGCTGTAATTACCGGAGATCATCCAGTTGTCTCCTACATACCAATTGGCGCCTATCGACGCCCCTGTTGTGCGCACGGTATTAATGGAGTTGGCAGCATAACGGAAGACGTCAACTGCTGTGATTGCCTCTGGAAAGTCAGGGTTCTCGAAAAGAACGTCGAGTCCGATATTGTATCCAATGAAGTGATTGTACTGGCTCAAATACCAGCTGCCGTCCAGATACAGCCGCTCCCCAAGAGTGGTTCGGTAGCCCACTTCTATGGATCGCACCTGCTCAGGACGTAACGGTGCGATATTAAAATATTGTAGCGTATCAAGGTTGCCAAACGGCAACCCATTGGATGATGAAATGCTATTTCGATAGTCGACAAAACTGGAGACACTCACCAAGTTCTCGCGCCCTTGCAAATTGCCGACCAAAGTAGCAGGACCAACATCAAGGTAGAGGTACTGGTCAGCGAGCGTAGGATTTCGCAAGGCGCTTGAAAAGCTGACCCGCAAATAATCCTGCTCGCGGGGCTTCCAGACGAGCGAGGCTGCCGGGGAAAAGACCCAATCGAAGTTCTGGTTCTTGTCGGCCCGGATGGTAGCAGTGGTGATCACCTTGTCCTCCGCAAATCGCCTACGGATACCTGAATACAAGCCGAGTTCCTGGTTGGTGATGACGACCCCGGAGGTGTCGCTGAAGATGGTGCCGTCGCTGTCGGGCGTGTACCTCCGGAAATTGGCGCCGACCCGAATTTCCTCCAAACCGTCCACCTCGAAGATGCGCTCAGCATGGGCGTGGATAAGTGAAGACCGATCATAGAACAGGGTGCCTCCCTCGTCTGCGTTGTTCTTGGCGGTCACCAGACGATTGAATTCAGCCTCGAATTCCGGTGTTCCCGGGGTCAGATAGCCCAGTGGATCCTGCGACACATCGGGCAGACCGGCGGTACCATTGTTGGTCCAGTTCTCCACCTGCGAGTGCCAGAAGGCCAAGGAATCCGAGTAGTCGGAGTACCAGCCCTCTACGGCCCCCTCGGGATAGCCGAAAATGGGGAAGCCGTAGTTCGGGTCCACTCCGATCTGCTCGAGTTCAGGGTAACTCAGGTTGATGCCCGGCACGATGCTGTCGACCCAATACCGGTAATACACCTTGGAGTAGCTGTAGTCCGAGCGGGCCTCCTCCTGAAGCCGCAGGGCGGTGGCGTACGGGTCGTAACTGTTGCCGGCATCCTCACTAGTGCGGTAGGCCCGGATGAACCACTTGCCCGGCTTGGAGAGCTGGATCTTGTGCTGGTAGAATTCGATATCACGCAGCGAGAACCGATTGTCCCCCTGGTAGACCGTCGTGCCGAATCCGCTGTTGAATCCATACACCAGCTCGGCCGACTCATAGGTTTTCTCCGGTTGGAGGCGCAGGTGCAGGGCGGTGCTGACCTTCAGATTCTTCGTGCCGTAGTCTACGAGGTCGATTTCCCGATAGCCTGTCCGATAGAAGCTGCCGAGTCCCCGGGCATTGGCGCTATTGTCTCCACTGTAGTCGAAGACGGGACGGTACTCGTCCCCGTAGATGTTCACGGCGTCGAAGCGGCCGGGATTGCCCAGCCCGTCATTGGCAAAGTCCACGGGGTTGTCGTTGTCCGCCACCCAGTCGTCCGCACTGAAGCGGAAAGCGTTGACCTTGAATCCGAGCACGGGATTGCCGTCCGCATCCTCCACGTAGTCGGCGTACCGGAAACCGGTCTCGGTCAGGTTGCGCTCACCGGCCTTGGCGCTCACGCTGACCCCAGGAAAGCGGAAAGGCGACTTGGTCTCCATGGACACCACCCCGTTGAAGGCACCAGGGCCGTAGAACGCACTGCTCGCTCCGGCCACAATGTCCACCTTCATGACGTCCAGTTCCGGAGCGCCGAGAAAGTTGCCAAGGGAGAAATTCAGTCCGGGACTCTGGTTGTCCACCCCATCGATGAGCTGCAGGGAACGCACGGGAGACGTGCTGTTAAAACCGCGGGTGTTGATGATCTTGAATCCCAGGGAGGCACTCGTCAGGTCGACCCCCTTGAGGTTGCCCAGGCCCTCGTAGAAGTTGCCGCTCGGCGCTTCCTTGATGGCGAGCACATCCATGCTCTCGACGGTCAGGGGCCCCTGCTTCTGGCGTTCATCGATGCGGGAACCCACCACTTCGGCCTCCCCCATGAGGACAGCGTCGGGCTGCAGCACCGCACGCACCTCATCCGTAGCATTGCGCACGTCAATCGCGAGGGATGCGCAGCCAATGAAGCTCACGTTCAACCGCACCGGAAGGGAGGGCACCTCCAAACGGAATCGACCATCGAAATCAGTGCTGGTTCCCGTATTGCTCCCTTCCACCAGGACGCCCGCCGCAAACACCGGGTCTCCCGTCTCTCCATCGATGACCTGACCGCGGATGACCGATTGGGCATCCACAGTGGAGAGGGCACAGAACACGAGGAACAACAAGGCCAGAAGGCGATCGATCGAGCGGCACATGGATGAGCGAATCTTAGGTGGTGTTCCCGGCGCACGTCCAGGACAAGCGGCAATATGCGACGAAATCCCGTCGCTCAGGCCGAAACGATGTCCACGCGGAATTGACCGTCGAGCTCCACCACATCGCCAGCCCGAAGTTTCCGCCGCTTACGGAATTCAACCTCCCCATTGACCTGGACACGCTCCTCCGCCACCGCCCATTTGGCTTCTCCCCCGGTCGCACAAAGGCCCGTGGCCTTGAGCAACTGCAAAAGGTCAATGATGTCGGTGCGCAGGGTGAACGCGATGGTCTCCACGGTCAGATCAGGTCGGGATGTCCAGATGGGTCGTCTTCCGCCACCATAGCGTGGACCCGCTCGACGATGTCGTCCACGGACGGCTTCGAGAAGTAATCCCCGTCCGTGCCATAAGCCGGCAGGTGCGGGGCCGCGGACAGCGTCTGGGGCGCTGCGTCGAGGTGAATCCACAGATCGCTGCCGGCGAGGGTCCGCTCGAGCATGTAGGCTGTGGCCCCGCCGGGCACATCCTCATCGATGAAGAGGACGCGGTGCGTCTTGGCTACACTGCGGGCGATGGCGTCGGTCCGGTCGAACGGCAGGAGCGTCCGGACGTCGATGAGCTCGGCTTCCACCCCCAGCTCCGACAACCTCTCGGCCGCTTGACTGCACAGGTTCAGCGTGCTTCCGTACGAAACCACCGTCACGTCCGTTCCCTCCCGAATCACCTCGGGTTCGCCGAGCGGAACGCGGAATTCTCCCAGGTTGGATGGCATGCGCTCCTTGGAGCGGTAGCCATTGAGGCACTCGACGACCAGCGCCGGTTCCCCAGCGGCCATCAGCGTGTTGTACATCCCGGCGGCCTCGGTCATGTTGCGGGGCACGCAAACGTGCATGCCGCGAATGCTGTGGATGATGGCCCCCATCGGGCTGCCGGCGTGCCAGATGCCCTCGAGGCGGTGGCCCCGGGTCCGGACGATGAGCGGAGCCCGCTGGGTGCCGGCGCTGCGGTAGTAGATCGTAGCCAGATCGTCCCGCATGATCTGCAGGGCGTAGTAGAGGTAATCGAGATACTGGATCTCGGCGATAGGGCGAAGGCCCCGCATGGCGAGACCGATGCCCTGCCCGATGATGGTGCACTCCCGGATGCCGGTGTCCGAAACGCGGTCCGGCCCAAAGGCCTCCTGCATGCCCTCCATCGCTTGGTTGACTCCGCCAATCTTGCCCGTGTCCTCTCCGAAGGTGAGGAGCTCCGGATGGCGCTCGAACAGGGCCTTGAAGTTGTCCCGCAACACCACCCGTCCATCGACGGTTTCCTCGGTGTCATAGCGCGCGGCCACAGGCTCCACCTGCAGCGCATCGTGATCCCCGGAAGCGTGGAGTCCGCCCCCGAAGATCTCGGCGCAGCGTGCCCGCTGGACCTCGAGCCAACGCTTCAGTGCCGTCCGCCCCTCGGACGGGTGACTGGCCGTGTCGTGCAGAGCCCGGCGCACGGCGGCGTGCACATCCCGGCGGATGGGATCCGTGGTCTTGGCGAGTGCATCGGCCGCATCCGCACATTCAGGAATGGCGCGCATCAACTCCACCGCCGTGTCCCGCTCCCCGTCGAGGGCTTGGCGGACCGCAGCCCACGCCGCCTTCTGCTCGTCGCGCACCGCCTTCTTGGAATCGGCGCGAATGGCGTCCAACTCCTCCTCTGTGGCCGCCCCCTCCATCACGAGGAACCGACCAAGCTGACGGATGCAATCGAATTCTTCCGCCCAGGCCAATCGCTCCGGCGTCTTGTAGCGCTCGTGCGATCCGCTGGTGCTGTGCCCTTGCGGCTGGGTGCATTCCTCCACGTGGACGAGCACGGGCACGTGGCGCTCCCGACAGATGCGGACCGCCCGCTCATAGGTCAACAACAGCGCCGGGTAGTCCCAGGCGCGCACCTTGAGGATGACGATGCCCCCTCCAGGCAACTCCGCTTCGGCTTCGGCGAGGGAAACGCCACCATCCCCTGCTCCGCCGGGCTCCGAACCGTAGGCCATGCCGGCCAAGGCCTGCGAAATGCTCTCCCGGGCCGTCTGGAATTTCTTCGGGACCGAAATGCCGTAGCCATCGTCCCATACGCTCATGCAGAGCGGAACACCAAGGACCGCCGCCGCATTCATGGTCTCCCAGAACATGCCCTCGGAAGTCGACGCGTCGCCGATGGTGCCGAAGGCGACCTCATTGCCTCCCTGCGTGAAGCCCTTGGTCTTGAATCCGGCCTTCTTCATCAGCTTGCCGAGGGCGCGGTAATGTTTGCTCGCATGGGCCAGGCCCAACAGACGTGGCATCTGGCTCGCAGTGGGCGACAGGTCAATCGAACTGTTCGGCTGCTTGGTGTGGTTGAGGAAATGGCCATCCGGTCCCACCAAGGCCGAGCCGAAATGGCCGTTCATCTGACGGCCCGCCGTCATGGGCTCGCGGGTGGCGTCGGTGTCGGCGTACAGCTGGGCGAAATACTCCTCAACGGACAACAGGCCAGCAGCCATCATCAACGTCTGATCCCGATAGTATCCGCTGCGGAAGTCGCCGGACTGGAACTGGCGGGCGAGGGCCAACTGCGCCACCTCCTTGCCGTCTCCGAAGATGCCGAACTTGGCCTTGCCGGTCAGAACCTCCTTCCGGCCGAGCAACGAGGCTTCACGGCTGATGCAGGCCAATCGGTAATCATGGAGGGCCACCTTGCGGAGGTCATCCCCGGTTTCGAGCGCGAGTCGTGTTCCCATGGGTTGATGGTGCCGCGCAAAAGTACCGATGAGACCGGACTCACTCCGAACCTCCCTGGATGGCCCTCCAGAGCAGGTCCTTCAGGCCGTCGACCCCCTCCCCTGTCACCGCACTGAAATAGTGGTGGCGCAGGTCGCCCATGGTCGCACTCACCTCCTGCCGCAACTCGGCGTCGAGCAAATCGCACTTCGAAATGGCGAGCACCCGGTCCTTCTCGAGGAGCTCGGGGTTGTATTGTTCCAACTCCCCCAGCAACACGCGGTACGCCTCCGGAATGTCCTCGGCATCCGCCGGCACCATGAAGAGCAGCACCGAATTGCGCTCGATGTGACGAAGGAACCGCAGGCCCAACCCCTTGCCCTCGTGGGCCCCCTCGATGATGCCCGGGATGTCCGCCATCACGAAGCTGCGGGAGCCGCGGTAGGCCACCATGCCCAAATTGGGCCGCAGCGTGGTGAACGGGTAATCAGCGATCTCGGGCTTGGCTGCGCTCACCACACTGAGCAGCGTGGACTTGCCCGCATTGGGGAAACCCACCAAGCCGACATCGGCGAGCAGCTTCAATTCGAGGATGCGCCAGAACTCCTGACCGTCCTCGCCGGGCTGCGCGTAGCGTGGCGTCTGGTTCGTCGGCGACTTGAAGTGGTCGTTGCCGCGGCCTCCGCGGCCTCCAGGCACCATGACCCACTCCTGTCCGTCCTCGGTGATTTCCCCCACCACCTCCTGCGTTTCGGCGTCCCGCACGACGGTTCCGATGGGCACGTCCAAGAACTCATCCCGTCCATCCGCTCCGTGCTTGCGGTTGCCGCTCCCTGGATCGCCATGACCGGCCAGCACGTGCTTCCGGTACTTCAAGTGCAGCAGGGTCCAATGCTGGGCATTGCCCCTCAGGATCACATGGCCGCCCCGTCCTCCATCCCCGCCGTCCGGTCCGCCCTTGGCGGTCGTCCGGTCACGGTGCATGTGCGTGCTGCCCGCGCCGCCCTTTCCAGAGCGGCAACACAGTTTGACGTAGTCGACGAAGTTCTCGTTGGCCATGGAGAGTCGGGGCCGGCTGACCGCCCGCTCAGGCGAGGCCGTCGATGGCGTCGCGAAGCCGGGCAAAGATATCCTCGATGGACCCCATGCCGGTGATGCCATGGTACTTGCCCTGGCCGCGATAATGCTCTGCGACAGGTGCCGTCTCGGCGTTGTAGACATCGATGCGCTTCTGAATCACGGCCGGGTCAGCATCATCCGCCCGTCCACTGGTTGCCGCCCGCTTGGCGAGCCGGTCCCGGAGTTCATCCTCCTCCACCTCGAGCGCGAGCATTCCGGAAATGGACTGCCCCTTTCCCTCCAGGAAACGGTCCAGTGCCTCGGCCTGGGCCGTCGTTCTCGGGAACCCGTCGAAGATGAACCCATTGGCGTCGGGGTGACCATTGGCTGAATCCTCCAGCATCCGGATCGTCACGTCGTCCGGCACGAGTTGGCCTTGACCCATGTAAGACTTGGCCAGCGTGCCCAGCTCGGTCTGCCCCTTGATGTTGGCGCGGAAGATGTCGCCCGTGGACAGGTGGACGAAGCCGAAGTGGTCGACGAGCAGGGCACTCTGGGTGCCTTTGCCTGCCCCGGGAGGGCCGAAGAGGACAATGTTGCGCATGGGCGGCGAAGATAACGTGCGCACAATGAGCGCACAGGCAGACAAAACCGGCGCGAGAAGGCCCCGTTCAAAACCTGTCGATTTCGGTCCACAAGAAATTCGTAAACGTCGATGAAGGTCCGAGGATTGTGCCGGAGTTTCCCTTCACGAACTGAATTCCATGCCCACACGATTCCGCCTGACCTCAGCCCTCCTCGCCCTGCTGTTGCTCTCCCCATTCCAACCCGCCCTCCATGCCCAGGAATACGGCATCGAGGTCGAAGTGATCAACGAAAACATCGGTCTGCTGGTCGGTGCCCTCGGCATTACTGACCTCACCGGCTACAGCACGACACACGTCTACGCCACCACGGTAAACAGCGACGACTTCGTTTCCTCGGTGTCCGGCGATGCGACCAACCCGACCTACGTCAACACCACGACAAACTTCTACCACGCCGCCCTCGGCGCTGGAGTCCCCAACGGCATCAACAGCCTTCTCTTCCCTGTCTACCCTGACTTGGCTTATGACTCGTGGATCACCATCGGTCTGACGGGAACACCCAATGCGCTGGCCGGAGAAGCCAACGTCAGCACCGTCCAATCGAGTGACAATCCTTGGTTCACCAATTTCGACACTGGTGGGGGCCTTCCCGGAGGCAACATCGCCATAGACGATGCCATCGGAGGTGCATGGTACGCCCTGAACGGCGACGCCAACGGCGTGGCCGGGGACGACCTCAAAGTCCTGGTGGGCCAGTTCACCACCACAGGTGATCTCGATGGGCAACTCTACATCCAGTACTTCATCAATGGAGATGGTTCGAATGAATTCCGCGACACCTTCTTCCTCGGCGGTCCTCCCCCGATCGACGGCTGTACGGATGAGACCGCCTGCAACTACGATCCTGAGGCCAACAACGACGATGACTCCTGCACCTATGCCGAGGACGGCCTCGACTGCGACGGAAACTGCCTTGCCGACGCCGATGGTGACGGCATCTGTGACGGCGACGAGGTGCCCGGTTGCACCGACGACATGGCCTGCAACTACGACGGCGCGGCCACCGACGACGACGGTTCCTGCACCTATGCCGAGGACGGCTTCGACTGCGACGGAAACTGCCTCGCCGACGCCGATGGTGACGGCATCTGTGACGGCGACGAGGTGCCCGGTTGCACCGACGACATGGCCTGCAACTACGACGGCGCGGCCACCGATGACGATGGCTCCTGCACCTATGCTGAGGACGGCCTCGACTGCGACGGAAACTGCCTCGCCGACGCCGATGGTGACGGCATCTGTGACGGCGACGAGGTGCCCGGTTGCACCGACGACATGGCCTGCAACTACAACGGCGCGGCCACCGACGACGATGGCTCCTGCACCTACGCTGAGGACGGCCTCGACTGCGACGGAAACTGCCTTGCCGACGCCGACGGTGACGGCATCTGTGACGGCGACGAGGTGCCCGGTTGCACCGATGAGGCGGCCAACAACTTCGATCCTACGGCAACCGATGATGACGGCAGCTGCGACTACACCTGCGGTCCCGAATGGGGAGAACCCACGACCTATACGAGTGTGGCCACCGTGCTCGCCCTGATCACGGTCGATGGCGAAAACGCCGACATGGACGACGCTGTCGCCGCCTATGTGGGAGACGAGTTGCGTGGCACTGGAGACATCATTGACTTTGATGGAGCGACCTACATCAACATGACCGTCTATCTCGCCGGCGGTGAGGAGATGGTGGACTTCCTCTTCTTCAACCAGGACGAATGCGCCACATGCACGATGGATGCTGGTCTCACCGCCATGTCCTTCGGGGAGTATGGTTCCTTCGATGACCCGCTGATGTTCGATGCCAACTGCAGCGCCACGACCCTCGAGGTTTCGGCCATGGAAGGCTGGAATTACGTCTCCACCAATGTCATGCCGGAGAACTACGCCATCAGCAGTCTCTTCGAGGACGCCCTCGGTGGTGACCTGCTCAAGGTGCTGGGAGACGATGAATTCGCCCTCGGAGGCAGCTACACCCCCGGCATCCCCAGTGTGTTCAACTCCCTGCAGACCCACTCCGATGCAGCCGGCTATGTGATCAAGCTGAGCGCCGACGGCCTTTGGGCGAGTTCCGGTGAGCCGCTCAATGCCGCGTCCACGCCGCTCGACCTCAACGAAGGGTGGAACCTCATCGGCTACGTTCCGCAAGTGGCCATGTCCGTCGAAGACGCCCTCGCCACCATCGACGGCGTGGTGGGAACGGTCATCGACGGCCAGAACGGCACCGTATGGAACCCGGCCAACCCAAACGAATTCAGCAGCTTGCTCGACATGGAGCCCGGACGTTCTTACTGGGTCCGGATGCTCGAAGCGGCCACCCTCACCTACCCGGAGGCCGCCTCAGAGGACGGCCCTGGAATGGCCATCGCTGGACTTCGCTCTGACGAAGCAGCACAGCAGATGACCGGATGGACGGTGGTCCGCTCTCCCTTCGCCGCCGCCGTGGCGGCTGAAATCCTGCTGGACGAACAGCCGGTGGAGGGCGAGGCCTACATCGGTGCCTTCGTCGGCGAAACCTGTGTGGCCGCCCGTCCCGTCGTGGGGCACGCCGGCAGCACGGCCGCCCAGATGGCCATCCTGCTCGAAGAGCCTGCCGCGGTCACCTTCCGCCTTTGGGTGGAGGGCACCGTCTATGCTTCGGAAGACCTTCTCGATCTGAATGGAGGCGAAGAACTGGGACAGGCGGGACAGACCCTGCCGGTTCTCCGGTTCGGATCCACCGCCAACGCCGTGGTCGAATCCGACCTGCTGGCCTCCTTCTCCCTCGCGCCGATGCCGGCCCGGGACATGACCTGGATGGACCTCGACGTTCTCATCGACGGTCAGATGCGCATCTCGGTCTTCGACGCCCGAGGCGCAGAGATTGCCGTCCTGCATGAGGGCCAACTGGCAGCCGGTCAGCACCGCATGCCGATTGCGGTCGGACATTGGGCCGCCGGAACTTACTTCGTCAAGGGCAACAGCCCGAATGGCGTGTTCCGCAGCCCGCTCATCGTCCACTAAGGACGAACCCGAACCAACCCAATGGAAAAGGCCCGCGCTTGCGGGCCTTTTTCTTTTTCATGTGGCTGTGAAATCAGGGGCAGACCGTCCCGAACTCAGACAGGAGGGCAAGCACATCAGAAACCCCCACCAGGCCATCCCCATCAATGTCTTCTTCGCAGGTTACGAGACCCACGCAGAGCTGCAACTGATCATCCCACACGGTACCCGGTCCGCAAAATGCAGCTCCGTCCACCGGATCGACCGGGTCTCCAGGGTCTCCTCCACCGGACCCATCACACGCCGAACAAGATGAAAAGCACACCACGGGTGCCGTGGTCAAGGCCCCCTCCAACGCCAGACTGCGGTTGAATCCGCCCAGGCCATTGGCCACGCCACATGCAGCCGGGACACCTTCCGCATCATTCCAATCAGGCGACGACAAGTACCTGAATTGAATGGGATCCGAACCGGTCACCGTGACCTGAAGCACCCAGAGGCCGTCGCCCGTGTCGTTCATGGGCGAGCCGGCGGGGTTCCAACCCTGATGGCTACCGGCCACATAGACGGTGCTCGGGGCTGGCGATAGTTCAGAGGCGTCCACCTGGAACACCACTGAGTATTGGCACGAACCGTCTTCCTGTGTCGCCCCCGCGTCGAAATTCAGTGCGTCCGGGTCCGTGCACCCCGGGTAATCGAGGTTGGAAGCACAGGCCGCACACGCACCAAAGCAGTACGGACCCATCACATCGGCTCCAGAGACGACCCACTGGCGATTCTGCCCACCGAATCCATCGGCGCCCCCGCAACCCACCGGAACCTCCTCTGACTCGCTCCAAGTCGTGCCATTGATGAACTTGAACTCCACGAGGTCGCCCGCGGCCGCCGTAAAACTGGCCGACCACACGCCATCGCCAGACTCCACCAAATCCGTGGTCGACGGCGACCAGCCTTGGAAGGAGCCGGCGACATGCAAGCCGGCCGGCGACACTCCACCTGCGGCCGCGAAATCCGTGGCGTCGAGCGACACGGTCACCGTGTATTCGCAAGGGCCATCCGCCCCGAAGTTGAGAGCACCGGCATCCGCGCAAGCCGAAGTCAAGGCCAAGGGCTCATCCTCGTCCACCGGAGTCACCGAGGTGTCGAGCCACAAATGCCATTGTCCTGGGGCGAAATAGAACGGAGCCGTGAAGTCGGTCACATCCACCGTGCTTCCACTGATGGCATCGGTCCAGACCCCCGTATGCGGAAAGCCGGGCACCATGTCGAAGCCGACCACGTCGAAATTGCCGCAAAGGACCACATTCTGCTCCGCGCTGTAGAGGTGGAGGCGCTTGCCCGTGCCCCCGAAATCAATGCCGTAATCGTAGGTCCCGAACACCGGTTCGGACTGCTTCAGTTCACAGACCTTCTTCATCTTCCGCGCCAAGCCCTGACGCTCCGGTTCGAGGGCCTTGTTGTCCCACGGTTCTGGCTTCTCGTCCAGTTTGCAACTCTCCGCAAAGTTGCCGTTGAGACAATCGAAGATGGAGACGTCGTACCCGAACTCTCCCCACTGGTACATCATCTTCGGCCCGGGCAGGGCAAACAGGAAGGCATAAACCATCGCCAACCGGTCCATCGCCGTACCGAGCACTTTGGTGTCGTAAGAACCGCTGGCATTGCCGTACAGCATCAAGTCATGGGCGAGCCGCTGCTCGTCATGGCTCTCGATGTAGGCGACAAGGTTTGGCCAATTCCAGCCGCGGGTCTGCCAGGACGCCGCACTGAAATCACCGCCATAGCCGAGGGTCGCCTCGCCAAAGGTGCTCGTGGACTTGCCCCACAACAGGAACCCGCCATTGGCCAGAACCGTCTCCTCGGGGTTGTCACCGAGATGCTCGAGGATCATGTACGTGCCGGGATGGTTGTACCAGACGTGGTTGCCGTAATCAAACAGGATGTCGACCCGGCTCTGGTCATACCCGTTCCAGGCGCCAACGTCCCCCAGTGTATAGGTCTGGGTCAATCCCTTGGACAAATCGATGCGGTATCCGTCGACATGGAATTCCTCAATCCAGAAATCCAGCACGCGCTTCCAGAATTCCCGGGTCCACGGGTCTCCATGATCGAAATCAAAGCCCAATCCGAAAGGGTGGACCTGGTCCTCGTTGTACCAAGGATTGCCGGGGGAGGCGCCCCCATCGGCATCCTGGTACATCCGCAGCATGGGATCCAGACCGAAGCTGTGGTTGGGCACCACATCCAGGATAACGGCGATGCCCCGGGCATGGGCCTCGTTGACGAGACGCTTGAGCGAGGCCGCCGTGCCATACGCCTTGTCCACAGCGAGACGGGGTCCCGGATTGTACCCCCAGCTCGTATTTCCATCGAATTCATTCACGGGCATGAGCTCGATGGCCGTGATGCCGAGCCATTCGAGGTGGTCGAGCCGCTCCACGACCGCATCGAAATCCCGCGCCGCATCCCAATCGCGGACGAGGAGTTCATAAATGACCAGCCGGTCCTGGGCGGGTTTGATGAAGGAATCATCTGTCCATTCAAACGCCGTTTCCACGGTTCGGAAAGCCCCAACCGGCCAAAACGCATGCGCGGAAGGATGAGCGGGACGGTTGGGGAAACTCGCTGCAGGGATGTAGCCATCATTCCACGGATCGAGAATGAGCGGAGCATAGGGGTCCGCCACTTCGACAGTGTCGTCGATCAGGTAATGAAACCGCGTCCATGCCCCGGGATCCAGCCCCTCGACTTCCAACCACCACGTGTTGCCATCCGTGGATTGGTTCATCAAAAAATCCGTGCCAATCTGCCAATCATTGAAGTCTCCACGCAGGTTGACGTGGTCCTTGCCCGGCGCCCTCAGTTGAAAATGGGCACGGTCAGGAGACAACACCGTGATGCCATCCGACCGGCCAGCAGGAGGATCCACCACAAGTCCCTGAGCATGGACCCCGATTTCGAGTCCACAGAATGCCCCCATGAGGACAATACCGCGCAGGAAACGGTCTACCGGGGGGCAAAGCAGAAAAGAAGGTTCGCCAGAGCGCATGTACCCTAAGATACGGCACCTATTTTCGCCCTTCGAAACGCACTGAAATGAAGTACGACATTCTGGTTTTGGGCAGTGGCCCCGGAGGATACGTGACCGCCATCCGCGCATCCCAACTCGGGATGAAGGTCGCCGTCGTGGAACGCGAAGCCCTCGGCGGCATCTGCCTCAACTGGGGATGCATTCCCACCAAGGCACTCCTGAAGAGCGCCAACGTCTTCGAATACATCGAGCACGCCGAGGATTACGGCATCAAGGTGTCCAAACCCAAGGTGGACTTCGGTGGCATGGTCTCCCGCTCCCGCGGGGTGGCCGACGGCATGTCCAAGGGCGTCCAGTTCCTCATGAAAAAGAACAAGATTGACGTGATCATGGGTGACGGCAAGCTCCTCGCCGGTCGCAAGGTGGAGGTGACCGATGCCGACGGAGGCAAGCAGGTCGTGGAAGCCGACCACATCATCATCGCCACGGGCGCACGCAGCCGCCAACTGCCCAACCTGCCCCAGGACGGCAAGAAGATCATGGGATACCGCGAAGCCATGACCATGGCCAAGCAGCCCAAAAAGATGGTGGTCGTTGGATCCGGCGCCATCGGCGTGGAATTCGCCTACTTCTACAATGCGATCGGCACCGAGGTCACCATTGTCGAGTACATGCCCAACATCGTCCCGATCGAGGATGAGGAGGTGAGCAAGCAACTCGCCCGCAGCTTCAAGAAGACCGGCATCAACATCATGACCTCCAGCGAAGTCACCGGGGTCGACACCTCAGGCTCCGGCTGCAGGGTCCACGTCAAGACCAAGAAAGGCGAAGAGACCTTGGACGCCGACGTCGTGCTGAGTGCCGTGGGCGTCGTATCCAACATCGAGGGCATCGGCCTCGAAGAAGTCGGCATCGCCGCCGACCGGGGAAAGGTCATCGTAGACGACTTCTACAAGACCAACATTCCCGGGTACTACGCCATCGGCGACTGCGTCCCGGGGCCTGCCTTGGCCCACGTCGCCAGCGCAGAGGGCATCCTTTGCGTCGAGAAGATTGCCGGCCATGATGTAGAGCCACTCGACTACGGCAACATTCCCGGGTGTACTTACTGCTTCCCGGAGGTGGCCAGCGTCGGCAAGACCGAAGACGCCTGCAAGAAGGAGGGCATCGACATCAAGGTGGGCAAGTTCCCATTCAGTGCCTCAGGCAAGGCCAGCGCCGCCGGACACAAGGACGGCTTCGTCAAGCTCATCTTCGATGCCAAGTACGGCGAACTCCTCGGTGGGCACATGATTGGTGCCAATGTCACCGAAATGATTGCCGAGATCGTCGCCATCCGCAAGCTGGAGACCACCGGCCACGAAATCATCAAGACGGTCCACCCCCACCCCACGCTGAGCGAGGCGGTGATGGAAGCCGCCGCCGCGGCGTACGACGAGGTCATCCACCTCTAAACCACGCCCGAGAGAATCAACAAACGAAAAAGGCGCCTAGGGCGCCTTTTTCATTGTGAATCGCATTGGGTCATTGACCCACCATGCGAACCGGTTTGAGCTGGACTTCTTCGTTTTGCTGCATCTGCAACTCGGTTTGCTCCCTTTCTTTTCGGGCGCGGCTGCGGGCGCGACGGTCAGAGTATTCGGCAATGCGGTCCATGTGGACGAGATAACGCACGGCGCTCCCGAAGTAAGCCAATCCCGCCATGGTCATGCACAAACCCAAAGTGCCTTCCACCACCCAAATTTCCCATTGAGCTTCGGCCATGCGGCGAAAGGCCGCGTCAAAAACGACAGACATGCCAGCTCCGAACAGGAGAAAGGCCGTCGTGCCATGGGTAAACCATCTTTTGCGTGCCGTATCGAGAGTCATGTCTTTGATTACGCCGTCAGGGAACAAAGCGTTGCAACGTCTACAAATTACACTTCAAACACGCTGAACAGAAGTAGGAACAATCCTAGTTACTTCGTAATGCATGAGGACTAATTCACGGGGAACCACCGGGATTCCGGGGCGTTTTTTCCATCCCGCCAGACTCGGACCACGCCCCCGAATCGGGTGACGAACCGTCCATCCGGAGCATGCCCGGACTCGACCATCCGGCCGAGGACATCCAGACACTGCCATTGGCAGGCAACACCGACATCATGATGAAGTCCATCCGGCCCGGGCCGGACTCCCCAACCAGCGGCCGTCATTCCTTCCTCCAGACCGAGCAACGCTCCCGCATCGAACTCAGGAATCATGATGGAATACACGTCGTCCATGAAGTCATCCGAGGCCACCCCTTCTGAGAAGACTTGCAGGTTGAGCATTCCGGAAATCACGCCATCCGTGGTGAATTGGCCCACCAAGACACGCAGGTCCTCCCCCGCAGTCCCATTCGAACTGCCCAAGGTCACGAACCACGCACCGTCAATGTCCATCACCAGGTCCCCTCCGGCTTCGAACGCATCCACCCAGAAACCGGTTTCGGGAGGGAACACCCCAATCGGAATCTCCCCGTCAGCCCCGACCGGAGCCGACTCAATGCCGATGGTGATCCACGTGTCGTACCGCAAGGTCGGAAGGAGGCCGAAGAGCAAGGGGTTGTTGTTGTTCGGGGTGGCCCACCCATCGGGGTCCTGATAGAAGGAAGTGGTCGTCTCAATGAAACCGGGCATCTCATCCCAACCGGACACGGAAGTCAAATAGTCGGTTGCGTTGACGAGCTTGGCATAGAGCCGGACGGTCGTCATCCCGGGAATGCTGTCCACCGCCACCACCTCCCACTCGAAGGAGTAGGGTGCGGTCGATTGCTGGGCCATGAGGCCGGACAGGCCAAAAAGCCAAACGCTGGTTGTGACAAAGAGGGTCTGGATAGTCTTCATGGCGCTCCTTCAACGAGAACAAGTCCATCCATCCGGACTTCCTCGAACAGGTCGTCATAACCGGTGACCCGGCCTTTGAGTTTCAGCAGCTCCCCCTCTTCCAAGGTCCGGTGGGCTCGGGTCGTATCCCAAGAGGCCACCACTCCTCCTTCGAGCATCACACGGCGCCCGTCGTCTTCCAGCACCACGCCATACAGTTCAACCACCGCGTCGAGATAAGGCGCCGCGGCCTCTCCGCCCTCCGCGAGGACCATCTGCAATTCCTCAGGGACCATTTTGTGACGGGCCGCTTCCCCACCGACATCCCGGTGCGGCTTCTCCATCATCAACCAACCAATTCCAGCCGCCACCGCCGCCAGAATCGGCAACGCCACACGAAGCAGTTTGCGCTTGTCCATGTCCCGAATCTACCGACAAACCGGCACGTAAAGAGACGGCCCGGTACGCGTTCGTACCGGGCCGCCAAACCAAAACCTGTCTTGTCATGCGCTCAGCGCATTGCCAATGTTCAGTACTGAATCTGCAGAAGCTTTTCCGGCGTCCCGATGACGTCGGTCACGCGGAAAAATGACTTTTGTCATTTCGGACCCGGAAATGGCCAGGATCCGATGTAGATGGTGAAAGATGGTGTTCGCGGGACTCAGAGGCCGAGTCCGACGGTCAGGCCGAATCGCCATCCCGGTCCGCTGTTGGCCGTGAGGTACGTGCTCCAGTCGGACTGACGGAAGATGCGCCCCTCAAGACTGTCCTCAGCCTGCTCCTGCTCTCCATCGGTCAGGGCCACATCCGCCGTCCAAGTCCGTGTGTAGCTCCGGAACATGGGGCCGGTGTAGACTTCGATGCTGATGCCGTTGTCGCTGTACCACTGGTAACCGACCATAACACCGCCCCCCCAATGGAATTGGCGGTAGACGCCATCCAATTCGCCCGCATAATCATTCTGCGGGATTCCATTGAGGTCATTGATGTCCTCATCAATCGTCAAGGCCCAGTTCTCGACCCGGCCCACAATGCTCACGAACACCCCCTCCGGCATGCCACCATACACCCAGGCATAGCGTCGGATCTCAGGAGCAAACCGCCATCCACCGTGTTCGATGTCGATGTCCGCCATGGTGTTCGCCCCGGTGAGGTTGTTGTAGAAGGAGTTGTTGTTGTCCTCAGCGGCGCCGATGCCGGCAAATGCCAGCTGGAAGGAGGTGGACTCATTCAGCACATGCTCGTAGCCGAGCTCATAGCGGGCCCAGTACCAGTCACTCAAGTTGAGCTTGAGCAGGCTGCGGGTGTCGATTCCGTCCTCCTGGGCCCCAGCCCCGAGGGAGAGGACAACGAGGAGCAACAGGCTCGAAACGGTCTTGAACAAAGTCATGGGCATGCGGTGCGGGTGTAGGTGATGCCGAGGATGCGCCACTGGCCACCGTCCCGGACGAGCTGAATCGCATCGTGTCCGCAATGGCTCAGGCTGTCCCCGAGCGAGAAGTCATAGAAGGCCCACAAGTGGGCAAAGTCACCATGGTGCTCGACGACGGGATCGTACATCCGTTCGATGTAGGGAATCCCGGGTTGCCCAACGGAAGAGGCAAACGCGCTTCCTTCCGTGCGACGGGTCGTCGGCGCGTCTCCCGTCAGATTGACGCTGGTGAAGAGAGCGTCCGGGTGCAGCGCCATTTTGATGCGCACGCTATCACGGGCCTCCATGGCCTGAAACAAATCGTTGACCACGTCCACAATCTCTTCGGCTGTGGCGTCCACCTGGGCTGTGGGAGGCGGAGCCTGGCATGATGTCAGGAGCAGACCGAAACAGGTCAGAACAAGAAAAGGAGAGAAACGGGTCATGCGTTGATCCAGATGCGCTCAGTCCAAACGTGACCGGCGGGTGTCATGAAGCGGACTGCAGCCCACCCCGCATGGCCCAGGCTTACGGTGTGCCGACCCGCCTCCAATCCACCGTCAAACAAGACCCGGCCGTCTAAGCTGAGAATGACGCACTGAACCCGCTGATCCGACTGTAAATCCACCTGCCCTTGGCCGAGGGAGAAAGCCTGGAAGGCCTCCTTGTGCTGCTCGGCCACTGTAGTGACCCCCTCATCAAAATCAAATTGTCCCCCAACGAACGCGTCACCGGAGGAGGTGCTGTTTCCATTGGCGGCAATGGCGGCCACATAAACACTGACCGATCCGCTTCCTGCGGGCGGTGCCACCCACTGCACCTCGAAGAATCCCGCATCACAGAGGTCATTTTGCTCGAAGATGTGGCGGCCATCCACCTCATCGAGCCAAATGCAGTCATTGGCGTCCTGATCGACCAATTCACCCGCATTGCTTCCATCGGCAAACACGACCGTACCGTGAACACCGTAACCGGCTGGACTGCCATTGCTGCTCACCTCTACGACCAGAGTGTGGGTCTCTCCTGGCACATACTGGGAAGCACCAGCACCACCACCGAGCGGCAGTGCGAGGTAAACATCGACCTGAGGGTTGTAATTGCCCCCCCCATGGCACTGCTGACAGGTGTTGTCACTTCCGGGCGCGCCGGTGCGGTCCTTGTTCTGTTGGTGGGCCACACCGCTGGAGTTGGACATCAAAATGAAAGCGCCAATTACGATAGAGGTCGAAAGGGTCGAGAGAATGGAAATCTTCATGGTGGTGGTCAATTGCAATTTAAACCGCCAAACCGGAATCCCGGTTGCCTGGAACCGGGAATGACGAACGTCATCTTTCACACTGCCGAATGTCATTGGCGAACTCGATGCGTTCAGGGATTTTGCCCTGTGCTTCTCTAATTCTCTTTCGCCTTCCGCCATGACCACGATGAACCCCACCCTCTCCAACCAACTCGACCGCAGCTGGGCCGATCGCCTTGTTCCCAGCCTCAATCGGCTTTTGGCCGACTTCGAAATGCTCCGATTCAATGCGCGGGGTGCGTTGTGGAACGGATGGGGAGAGCAGTATCCCGCCATGGCCGAGATGCTGCCCCATTTCATCGCCCATGCCGACAACGCGGCCAATGCCATCGGACGTCGCATCCGTTGCCTGGAGGGCCGTCCCATCTCCACCATGGCCGAGTGTCTCGAGCAGTCCACCCTCAAGGCGACGGATGGAGTGATGCACCATCGGGCGTGCACCCGCATGTTGCGCGAATCCCTCTCGCACATTCTGAAGGAAGAACGTCAGCTGGTCACCGCGGCCCAGCACGCTGGAGACGAGGTCACGGCCCAATGCCTGATCGCTTTCATGCAGTTCCAAGAAGAGACGCTCTGGACCTTGCGCACCTCCCTGCGGCGCACCGCATTCGAAGAGCAGTACCTCTCCAAGGAATCGGCCTGACGCCGCCCGAAATCAGCGTTGAATCATGAGGTGGCCGGCGTGCTCGACCCCCTCGGGGAGGCGGAGAACGAAGTAATGCGTGCCATCGGCCGCACCATCGCCATCCCATTCGTTCTCGTAGCCCTCAGCTTCGTAAACGACCGCTCCGTTCCGGTTGTAGACCGTCAGGTGGTTGTCGGGATAGAGCTCGATGTACTTGAAGATGAGGCGGTCGTTCTTGCCGTCGCCATTCGGGGTGAAGATGTTGACCAACTCCACCGCACAGGACAGAATGGTGAGGACATGGGAGTCCTCGTCGCCACACAGGCCCTCCAGCACATGGTTGACCGTCACAGTGCCCACTCCGGCCGCCTGAAGGTTGAGCACTCCGCTCTCCGGGTCAATTGAATTCTCTCCCGACGGACTCGTCGCGCTCCAGACCCCACCGGCCCAGATGGAACCCATCTGCCACTCATCGACGCCGATGCACAGTTCGTCATTGGGCACATCCACGAGGATGGTCGCGTCGCGCTGCGGCACGACGGTGATCTGCACGGCATCAATGTCCGTGCACACGTCGCTGATGGTGTAGGTGATGGTGTAATTGCCGGCCCCGATGCCCGGATCGAAGGTACCGGCCGGCGAAATGCATCCGCCGCAATCGGCTGTCCACGTGCCTCCGTTGTCCGCTGCCGTGAAGACTTCGTTCGAACCCGACTCGCACAATTCTGGTATCGGATCGATGGTCGCGTCCACCGCAGGCGCCACCACGACCTCGATGCTGCCGGACACACTGCATCCCAGAGGGTCATCGTAGGACACGGTGACCGTGTGGGTGCCCACGCCGGCCTCGCCCGGATCGAAGACACCGTTGCCGTTGATGCATCCCCCACAATCGGCGTCCCACTCCAGGTTCGGCACGTTGGGCCAGATGGCCTCCGCGTCGAGGTCGACATCCGCATTCAGGGAGCCGCCGGAGTTGTTGACACAGAACGGATCCTCCTCCTGCAGGGTCACGGTCAGAATGGGCAAGACCGTCGTGGGGAACGAGGCGCTGTTGGTGCAGCTTCCATTCTCCACGGTGTAGCTCAGGACAGAGGTTCCCAAGGGCGCCGTGCCGGGGTTGAACGTGGCCCCGTTGAGGCCACTGCCCGACGCCGACCAGCTGCCGCCGGGCACATCGGCTTCGAGCTCGAGCGGAGATGCGTCGACGCACAGGGCATCCGGCACATTGGCCGAGCCGATCGGCAGGCTCTCGTCCACGACGATGGTGGCCGAACTCTCCACCCCACAGCCTGCCCCCGGCATGAAACTCACCATGTAGGTGCCCGGTCCGGGAGGATTGAAGATGCCCGATGACGCCACACACCCGCCACAATCCGCGGACCATGTTCCGGCAATGCCGTCGTCATCCAGCTCAACGCTCCCGATGGACTCGCAATAGTTCAAATCCTCAAGATTGGCGGCGACGGCCTCACCGACATTGACCTCCACCGTACCGGTGGCCGTGCAGAGGGTGCCGAAGGTGTATTCAGCGGCGAAGGTGCCGGACCCGACCGCCGGGTCGAACAGGCCATCCGGGGAAACGCACCCCCCACAGTCCGCGGCCCACGATCCGCCACCGGGCGTGCCGATGAGCTGGACGGGATCCGAGAAGGGACAGAGGGCCCCGATGTTTCCGGTGTTGATGTTGGGCGTCAGGCCCACCTGGATTTCCTCCACCTCGGTCACCTCTCCGCAGTCGCCCACGAGGGTGTAGGTCACCTCCAGGGTGCCCGGGGCCACCTGCGTCGGGTCAATCTCGCCCGGGGTGTTCAGACAGCCCACGCAGTCCGCGGACCAGGTGCCTCCGGCCGTCTCGGCCGACAAGGTGGCAGGCTCATCCCCACTGCACAGCACGTCCAAGGGATTGCCGTCCAGATCCAGGATGGCGAAGTCCGCCGTCTGGGATTCGAAGGTGAACTCGATCATGATGGTGTCCGCCGCCATGAACTGGGACGTGTCCGGCTCCTCGGGCTCGAGGTTGCACAGGTAGTAGAGGGTCACCGTGCCGTCAAAGTTGACGCCTCCACTGGAGCCCGTCCACCCGTTCTGGATGGTGATGGACCACGTGCCATCGCCCTCGAGCAGGTTGGCTGGCACCGTGAAGCAGGACTCATAAAACCCAGGGAACGTCGTGTTCCAGTTGCTGGGAAAGTCCCCGAGGTAGGTGCCACTCAGGTCGATGTTGTAGCCCTCGATGTAGCCGCAGGTGCCGCCCGGATCACAGATCTGGAAGCCCATGTCCCCCGGCCAGCTTCCGCCGGCACTGGTCCAGTTGTTGGTGATGCCGAAGCCGAGCAATTCGGCATCGAAATCGAAGTTGAGCGTCCCGGTCTGGGCCGCTCCCAGGTTGTAGTTGTAGACAATGTTGGTGTCGCAGGCATCGTCCGGAATGGCATCACAGCTTCCCGCCGCAGGGGGCGGAGGCAGAATCTCGGGGAAATTGGCTCCGATGACCAACTCGGTGGTGGCGTCGATGCAGACGGAAAGGCTGTCGCCCTGGCCCACAATCTCATCGTCAATCAAGTACACGAGCTGGGTTTGGGTGTCTCCGTTCGGGGAGTAGCGGAACGCGAGATCGTCGATGACGAACTCGCCCGTATCGTAGGCGCCGGGACCGAAAGCCCCTTCCGTGCCACCGCCTTGAATGCCGACGCAGGCGGTGATGCCGAGGCAGGTCTGGAACTGGCCGATGTGCATCTCGACCACATTCGACGTCTCGTGCAAGACCACCTGAGTGATGAGCTCGTTGGCTCCGCAACCGGTCTGCGGCAGGTTCTCCCAGCTGATCACGAAGCGGCGACAGGGCGCCTCCCCCAAGGTAGCGGTGCGGATTTCCCCGCCGGAGTTGCTGATGTACGCGTAGGGTGCCATGATGGAATTCGGCGGCAGGGCGCCGTTGCCCAAAGGCTGGTTCGGATAGTTGAACCCGCCACCGAGGCCCACATTGAACGTCACGAAGCCCTTGCGGCTGACCTTGAGTTGAAAGAAGTCCGTGTCGAAGAAGCTGAAGCCAAACGGCAACCCGATCCCATCGGTGTACCCATTCGTCGCTGTGCTCTGCACTGCTCCTGTTCCCACCTCCAGCGGAGGCGCGTAAGCAATGGAGTCCACCTCGTAGCCAGTGGTTTCCGCGGCCCGTTCGAAGTCGGGCACAACCCAGACGCAACTGTCCTGGCATCCTGCAGCAAGGCCCTCAGGCCCCGTCAGGAACCCGCAATCCGCCTGACCGAGCACAGTGGACAGGGACGCGGACAAGACCAGAAACAGGGAGAGCAGGGCCTTGAATGTCAGGCCCTCACGGTTTTGGGAACGCATGCCGAAAAATAAGGTAGGGAATCGAACCCGTCGGGTCAGTCCGCACAGGGTTCCCCATAGAAGGCGAGGATGTCCAAAATGTCCCCCACCCCGACAATCCCATCTCCGTCGACATCTCCGGCAAGGGCCACGCCCTCCTCACCGAAATCGGCGAGGGCAGACAGCAAGTCCGAAGCACCCACCACCCCATCGACATCGAGGTCGAAACCACAAGCGAGGGACGGCGCTGTGAAGGCTCCGAATTGGCGGGATGCCCGCTCGATGCCGAGGGCCGCCACCTCCACCCCAAGTCCCCGACCGGGAAAGTCGTCTGCCGGAGGGTGGATGCCACCCCAAATGCGGGACAGACTGCACTGGTCGGACGCGTCGCGGTACGTTGCCCATTGGATGTCAAAGGACTCACTCGGGCCATCCTCAAACACGAGGAACTGATTCTGGACCACGGGGAAGACCCCCATGCCCCCCGGGAAGAACGGGTCCCCGGTGATGGCGGTCAGAACCTCTGCCGCCGCACGGGAAAAGGTGCTGTGGCCGCTCACGTACCCGGCAAAAGGCGGCGTGACAAAACTGGGGCGCTGGTAGGGCCACCATTGCTCAGCCAAAATCCATCCGACCTCCGCTTCATCCCAAATGGAGTTGATGATGGCATCCGGCCCCTGCCAAGCCCAGACCTTGATTTTGCCCTCATTGCCTCCGAAAGCGAGGGGGTCTCCGGCCTCGACCACCTCGATGTGACCGGGCACCAAGGGAAGGCCACCGGGATGATAGTTGGTGAGGGTCGAATCGCTTCTCTGCCCCAGACCGGCCATGTACCGGATGGCAGAAACCGGCCGGATGTAATCGTAGTAGCCCTTGTGGGACCAGGCAGCGATGGCCGCATCATGTAGGGTCCCTCCGAGGGTCAAATAGGCTCTCACGGTGTACCGCAGGGCTTCCAATGCATCTCCCTCCCCCATCCAATGGGTGGTGAAATCAGGATGGTCCATGGCCCCGTTCAACAGGACGAACCAGTGGCCCGGAGGCGTCTCACTGTCCGGGCCGTCCGCCCAGAATTCGGCCAGCACGCGGGAGTAGTCTCCGCGGGGCACGACGTTGGCATGGTAGGGCAGTCCAGTTGTCGGATTTACGGCATGGCCGCCACTGTAATCCCCACCTTCAACCCAATCGTAAAAGGTGTCCATCTCGGCAAATGAGGAAGGTCCGATGCTGGTGGAATTGCCCAGCTGACCGGGACTGATGTCGATCATCACCCCATCGTTCGGATGGAGGTGTCCACTCCACAGGGCCACGAGGGCAAATCCCCAGGCGTAGGGGTCCGCAATGTCCCCCACCGTATCCGTGTCTTCGAACAATGGAGGCGTGCCACAATCGAGGTAAACGGGCCAATCCACATTGTCCCGGGTGAAGGTCTGCTTCAAGGAGTCGTCGAGGGCGAAGGGGGCCACCCAGCCCCATTCGGCCCCTTGAAAATCAGGAGTCTCGCTGAGCACGTTGCCGGCCTGATCGATGAAGACGGGAATCGCAAGTGGCTGATAGGCATTCGGGTCCACAATGTCCTCGTTTCCAGAACCGGCCAATTCAAGGTCCGGGTTGACCGCCTGATAGACCTGATTGGCATAGTCGGCCGCTTCATTGGCCCCATCCTGCAAGCCGAACGCAATGAGCTCGGCCGCAATGTGGTTGCCTAATTCTGCGGGACCGAGGGAATAATCCGTGCTGGTGTTGGCCGGGTCGCATCCGAGGTCCAGCATGGTGGACTCGAACAAGGCGAGGGATGTTGCGGCGCCCGGGCTGTCCACGAACCGATGGTTCAGCAGACGGAACGCCGCATGGCTGATGGCCGTTTCTTGGGCCAGCTTGCGCTCGGCCTCATCGGTTGGGACCGTCAGCAGTGCTGGATCGAAGGGAGCGGAATACCCTTGGAAATCCTGACCCAGAAAAATGAGGGTGTCGAGGTCATCGTACGCTGCAAACGCATCGAAACAGGCCACGGAGAAATGGAACAGGTTCCGGGCGTGAACTGTCGGTCGGGCAAAGTCCCCCCGAATCGCCTCCAGCAGATCTTCATTCCATTGCCGCGCCACAGTGGACTCGACCGCCATGGCCCGAGCCGTCTCCGAAGAACCATAAGTCGTTGGGCCCGACTGAGTCCATCCGGAAATCGGGGCCAACATCAGACAAGCGAGGGCCGCAAAGACAAACACACGAATGGCCATATAACAATTTAACCTGAAGCCTTGTACCTCCCAATTCCCGGAGGGAAGCAGGCACAGGCAAGTTTGTGAATGAGATGTACAGCAAAAGAACTCAGGCGTCCTCTCCAAGTTCATCCAGCACCTTCTGCACCTCGTTCTCGGTGCTTCGGAGGCGCTCTCCACAGTATGAAATGAGGTGGGCGGCCCGCTTGACCTTCTCGGCGAGATCATCGACCCCGATTTCATCCTGTTGCAATGCGGCCAAAATGCCTTTCAGCTCCTCAAATGCCGCGGTGTAATCCTTCGGGTCCTCCATGACTCAATCCTCTTGGCGTGGCGCAGTCGTGCTGCGCACTTCCTTGACTTCGGACAGAAAGGTACCGCTTTCCAACTCCGTTTCGACCTCCATGCCGGGCGTCAATGCGGTCACATCGCGGACCGCCTTGCCCTCCACCCGCGTGATCGAAAACCCCCGCTTCAGGGTGGCCCCGGGACCGAGCAGTTCCAACGTGGACCGCATGGCGGACATCCGTTCCTCCTGATGCCGCAATTGCCGCATGGCCTCCCTCTGGATGCCGCTTTCCACCTCTTTCAGGGCCGTCCACCATGTGGGAGACAATCCGGCCACACCAGCTTTCCATTCGGCCCCGACCCGGACGAGTTCGGAACGGGCCTCCGACATTGCCTCCCGGGTCCTTCGGACGACACCGTTGGCACCACTGTACAAGGCGCCCCGCTGCAAGCGCAAAAAGGACAAGGGGCGCTCCGCCAGCGTGGCTTCCATGCCCTGCAACCAGCCAGACTGCTCAGAAAGTTGGGCGCGGCATTCCGCAGCCACGGCCCGTCCTTCCCGACCCAAATCGGATTCGAAGGCCGCGATGCGCTCGATGAGCCAATCCGCCACCGCGGTCGGGGTCTTGCAGTGCGTGTGCGCCACAAAGTCCACCAGAGTCGAATCCGTCTCGTGTCCGATGCCGGTGATGACCGGCACCTCCATGGCGGCTATGGTGCGACAGAGGGTGAGGTCATTGAACACGTCCAGGTCCAGCTTGGCCCCGCCCCCACGCAACAGAATCACAGCATCCACCGGAGTGCGCATGGCCGCTCGGCCTGCCTTGTGCAAGGCCGTAACCAGCGGACCGACCGCCTGCACCCCTTGGACCGGAGCATCGATGCACCCGACATCCAGTGCATATCCATAGGGGTTGTTGCGGAGGTGGGCCAGGAAATCGGTGTGACCTGCAGTCCCGGGCGAACCAATCAGGACGATGCGCTGGGGCACCGCCTCGAGTGACAGGCGTCCATTGCGTCCAATCGCCCCCTCGCGTTGCAGGGCCTCATAGGTTTCCTTCCGCCTCCGCTCCATTTCTCCGAGCAGGACATCCAGGTCAATGCTCTGGATGTTGAGGGAAAATCCGTAGACGGCATGAAAGGACATGTGGGCGCTGAAGACGATTTCCCTCCCGGGCTTGAGCACCTCATCAAACTCAGCGCCGAGCTCCTTCCGGATGATGGCGAGGCGGCTGCCCCAGATGGTGCCCCTCAGTTGGGCCAGGCGCCTGCCCCCCTCCTCCTCGACGAGGTCGAGGTAACAATGCTTCCCGGAGAAGCTGCGCTGGCTGATTTCAGCCCGCACCCAGAAGAGGCGTCCGCCGGTGCGCTCATCGAGCATGCGCTCGACGGCGGCCGTCATGCCGCTGAGCGGATAGACTTTCCTCTCGGGCGTTGAGGAGTGGTCTGCTGAATTTTGGGCGGGCGTCGTCACAGAGGACCAACATACCCATAAAAAGCGGGGAGGTGAACGCCGTTGCGATCACCTCCCCTGGAAAGAAACCAAAACCATGCTTGCTGATGTTCCGGGGCGTGTGTTGAGCGTTTCCGCTTCGTTTGCCCCTGTCAGACACTGTAAATGTGGGGTGCCCCTTTCCGCCATCCGGCGACCTCCGTCACCCGATCGGATGACATCCGTCAACACCACCTCACCACCCCCGGAAAAAGCAGAAGGCCGCCCCTTGCGGGACGGCCTTCCGATATCAGAATCTCAGAGGTCCGAAGATCACTCGCTCACGAGGAGCTTCTTGACGAGCACGTAATCGTTGCTCGACATGCGGATCTGGTACATGCCGCTGGACAGCGACGTGGCATCGATGTCGAGCATGTACTGGACATCCTCGCTTGCGTTGCCGTCGAACAACTCAGCGACGTAGCCACCGCTCATGGTGTACAGGTCGATGCGCAGGCGCATGTTGTTGGACACCACGAATCCAAGCGTGGAGATGTCGTTCGTCGGGTTCGGCTGGAGGCCCGTGATGCGGATCGGATCCTTCAGGCTGCTCGTACCGGCCGTGATGTCCACCGGCGTGTGACCACCGCTGACCGTGCTGTTGGCGCTGTTGCCGAAGTCACCCGTACCGAGGTCGGTGTAGCTGAATCCGTTGCTGTTGCCACAGTCGTCCACCACGGTGTACTCGTAGTCGATCTGCCATCCGAGGCAGCAGTCGAGGTCCATGAAGATGTCTCCGCTGGAGGCCATCGTGCCTTGGCTGGCGCCGTCGAGCACGTACTCACCCGTCCAGAAGAACCAGGCGCTGGCACCGTAGTTCTCGTTCTTGTTGTTGGCACCCTCACCGACCTGCAGGCCGTAGTAGGCGTTCAACGGCTGGTGGCTGAGTGCGAACTCGGAACCAGCGTAGCGACCCGTACCGCTCATGGTACCACCATCCATGATGTAGTAGATCCACTCAGTCCAAATCTCGATGCCCGGGAAGATCTCAGCACAGTCCTTCTTGTAGTTGTGCATTCCCGGCAGGGCGAGCCACTCGTTCCAGTCGTGACCACCGGCGTACATGGCGTCGAAGATGAAGCCGGCGTCGCCTGCTGCATTCTCCACCTCCATCACGATGTGCATGGAGCTGTCGGCCATGATCTCGACAATGCTGCTGCCACCGTCCACGAGGGTGTAGGACTCCCCTCCGCTGAAGTTGAAGAGGCGGATGGCCTCCGGAGCGCGGTCGTCACAGGTCTCGCCGTTGGCGATGGCCTCGACGTTGCTCGGCATGCAGTAGTTGGAGATGTCATCCGTCGGCAGGTAGCCGGACTCCGTGGACGTCATGGTCAGGGCCACTTCGCTATCACAGTTCTCGATGTAGGACGGAGCACAGGGATCCGGAATCTCGATGAAGTCGAAGATGTCGTTCACACCGTTTCCGTTGTCATCACCGCAAGTGTACTCCACCGTCTCACCGTTGTCGATGTCACAGGTGTTCGTGAACTGCGGGGCGATGGTGTCGAGCACCACGATGTACTGGTAGGCATAGGCCGTATCCTCGTTGCCGCAGTCGTCCGTGATCATGGACGTCCAGAGGCGGGAGACCACGTAGCTTCCCTCGATGGTGGCGTCGTCGCCCTCGCAACCGTCACCGATGGTGGCGGTGAAGAGCTGGGCGCTGGCACCGTCACCCTGCGGGAACACCTGGGCGAAGATCTGACCGTTGACGGTTCCGTCGGTCGTGACCTGCGCCACGAGCACGCGGCGGTCGGCGCCGGCAAAGCCATTGGCATCTCCATTCAGGGCGAACCAGGCACCACCGAACTGACCGTTGAGGATGACGTCACCGCCGTTCTCGAAGTCGTTGCCCCAGTTGCCAGCGACGTTGATCGCGCCCTCACCTGCGCCGAGGTCCGGCTGCTGGTCGAGACCGATGGTCATGTAGCTGTCGTACTCGAGCTCCGGGAACCCACTGTAGAGGGCCGGATTGATGAAGGTCGGCGTGGACGCTCCCAGCGGGTGCTGGTAGAAGCTCGTCGACGTGCGGATCTGCGTGCTGAAGGAACCCTCACCGCTGATCGAGCTGAGGAAGTCGCCTTCCTGGGGCAGAACCGCGTAGATGCGGTAGGTGCTCATTCCAGCGAGGTCGCCGTCCGTGTGCTCGGCCACCGTCTCCACTTCGACGGTCACTTCACCGAAGAGGGAGCCGAAGGTGGCGGCATTGTCCTCATACGTCACCACGGCAGCCACATCGCTGTCGCAGTTGTCGCTCGTCTCCGGAGCCGGGATGGACGCCGGCGTGAGGTCGGCGTAGCAGTCCAGGTCGAGGTAGAGCGTGTCCGTGGCGAGGTTCGGGAAGATCTGCGTCGGCGCCATCTCGTCGTTGACGGTGATCGTCTGGTCACAGCTCACGCTGTGCGTGTTGCCGCAGTCGTCCGTGGCCGTGGCCGTGAATGTCCGCACGAAGCTGTAGGAACCATCGAGCTGGTCGTCATCACCCGTGCAGGTGTACGTCGGAGCCGCATCCTCGTAGGTGATCTCCATGTCGACGTCGCTGTCGCAGTTGTCCGTGCCGGAACCCGTGGCCATACCGAGAGCATCCGTGCTGAGATCAGCCTCACAGTTCTCGTCAAGGCTCACCGCGATGTCAGCCGGGCAGGTGATGCTGGCCTCCGGAGCGATGTTGTCCTCAACGATGATGAGCTGGTCACAGGACGTGCTGGACTCATTGCCACAGTCGTCCTCGGCCGTGGCCGTCCACGTCCGGGTGAATTCGTAGCCACCGTTTCCACAGGTGTAGGTCGGAGCACCGTCCGTGTAGCTGTACGTGATGGTCACGTCCGTGTCGCAATCGTCCGTCGCCGTGGCGAAGGCGCTGCCCGTATTGGACGGGTCGAGATCGGCCATGCAGCTCTCGTCGTGCTGAACCGTGGCCGTATCCGGACAGGTCAGTTCGATGGTCGGAGCCGTCAGGTCGAACGTGTTGATGAAGTGCGAGCAAGTCTCAGTGGTCGTGTTGCCGTTGCAGTCCACAGCCGTCACCACGAAGGTCCGGGTGAAGTTGTAGCTACCCTCAGGGTTGGCGTCCACTCCAATCAGGCTGCAGTCGAACTCAAGCTCGTCGCTGTAGGTGTAGCTGACGTCGAGGTTCTCATCGCAGTTATCCAAGGCCGTCCACTGAACCGCACCCAGCGCGGCGAGGCTCGTATCCACATCTGCCCAGCAGACGTTGATGAGGTTTGCGCTCGGCGGGCAATCCAGCTCCAGAGTCGGAGCGGAATTGTCGATGGCCGTGATGGTCTGGTCACAGGAAGCAGAGCTGCTGTTGCCGCACAGGTCGGTGACCGTAGCCGTCCACGTCCGGGTGAACGTGAAGGTTCCCGTCTCCTCGCCGCAAGCGTAGTCACGCGGACCATCGCTGTAGGTGATGCTCAGGGCCGGATCCGTGTCACAATCGTCGCTGTACTCGGACGTGGCGTATCCAAGAGCATCGGGGCTCAAGTCCACGTCGCAGTTCTCGTCAAGGTAGACGGTCGTCGTGGTGGAACCTCCGCCACCACCCGTGACAGCGAACTCAAGCGAAGCCTCACTTCCGCCGAGGAAGTCGAGAGAGCCGGAAGCTCCTCCGGAGATGACAACGGCGTCTTCTCCAGTGGCCGGAGCCCAGGCCCATCCGTCACCCCAATCGTCACCAAGCGTGATGGTGTAGGTACCGGGTTCAAGACTCACCGTCTCCTCAGTCACCGCGCTGCTCGGGAAGGAACCCAGCGGGTAGTCGGCCACGATGGCGCCCTCACTGTCCGTAATGGTCGCAAACGCTTCCGCTCCGCCATACTGGTCCGTGGTGAACGTGAAGAGCACGTCAGCCGGACCTCCGGTGGAGGAAATGCCCGGGCAGGCAATGCTCACCTCCGGCGCCACGATGTCGTAGGTCGGAATGTACTGGATGGCTTCGGCGGACATGTTGCCGCAGTCATCATAGGCCACCCAATGACGCACCCACGTTCCCGGGCAGGAACCCGAGGTCAAGTAAGCATTCGCCACCTCCATCATCGGCTCGCTGTCACAGTTGTCCGTGGCACCCACCGGCATGAAGCTGGTGTCGTACGGATCGCCCATGTCAGCGCAGGGAATCGAAGCCGGGTAAAGCTCACCCGCGTCATCGGACATGGCCGGAGCTTCAGTGTCCGTGAAGGTGATAATCTGGTCACAAGTCAGCGTCGTGGCGTTGCCACAGTTGTCCGTGGCCGTCACCGTAAACGTCCGCGTAACGGTGTACCCGCCCTCGTCGGCACTGTCACCGCTGCTGCAATCAGCCACGATGTCATCACTGTAGGTGTAGCTCACTTGCACGTCGGCATCACAGTTGTCGCTGGCGCTCCAAGCCGGCTCACCGTTGGTGGCCGTCGAGAGTTGAGCGCTGGCATCACCATTGACATCGAATGCGAGGGAAGCCGAAGCTCCACCGAGGAAATCAAGAGATCCGGTGGCTCCTCCGGAGAGGCTCACAGCGTCCTCACCCGTGGCCGGCGCCCAAGACCATCCGTCACCCCAATCGTCTCCAAGGACAATGGTGTAGGCACCCGGATTGAGCGTCAAGGTTTCACTGGTGGTGTCGCTATCCATGAAGTAACCCAGCGGGTAGTTGGCCACCTCAGCACCGTCGGCATCATAAACGATGGCGGAAGCTTCACCGCTGCCGTAAGCATCCGTGATGAACGTGAAGGTCACGTCAGCCGGGCCTGAACCCTGACCGAAGCACTCATTTTCATGCAACATGTCGGCCGGGCAGTCGATGCTCAGAGCCGGAGCCTGCGTGTCGACCACCGTGATGGTCTGGGTCTGCGTGTGGCTGTTGCCGGCACAGTCGACCGTCGTCCACGCGCGCTCCAGCGTGTAGCTGTCCTCGCAGTCACCGTCCGTGCGAACCTCTCCATCGTAGGAGATGCTGGGGTTGCCGTCGCAATTGTCGCTGGCAGCCAGGCTACCAAGATCGGCCACAGCCGGAACGGCGTCGCACTCCACGTCGGCCACGTCGGCTGGGAAGGAGGTGAACTCCGGAGCCGTGCTGTCGTCGATGGTGATGTCCTGAACGTGCTGAGCGAGGTTTTCATCGCAGTCGTACACGCTGTACGTACGGCGGATGGTGTACTCCTGAGCACAGGAAGTGGACAGGATCACATCTTCGTAGGTCACGAAGATCTCGGGATCGCAGTTGTCCATGGCTTCAGCGTGGAGGCCGTCACCCGGGGTGTAGACCGGCACGGCGTATCCGTCAACGTCGCCCGTGAGGGAAGCGTCGCTACACTCGAGCGTGAGGTCCGCCGGAGCGAACGTGAACGCGGGGGCCGTGAAGTCAGAGGTGACCACGATCTGCTGGATGGACGTGCTGTTGCCGCACATGTCGTAGGCCGTGTAGTCGACGATGTAGTCGTCAGTACAGGCACTGGAGAGCGGCGTGCAGTCCACGTCGACGTGGCTCAGCTCGCAGTTGTCCATGGCCGTGGCCAATCCAATGCTGTTCAGGTACTCGTAGGAGCAGTCACCCCAGAGGTCACACTCGATGGTGTCGACCGGGAGGTAGCTGAAGCTCGGAGCAATCAGGTCCTGAATGTCGATGCGCTGGTTGTCGCTAGCAGCGTTGGCGTTGCCGCAGCTGTCCGTCGCCATGACGGTCCAGGTTCGGATGATGCTGTAGCAACCGGTGCTGACGCTGTCGACAATGAGGTCGCTGTAGCTCATGCCCGTGTCGGCGAGATCACAATTGTCGCTGTAGCTCGGCATGCCCTCACCCGTGTTGCTCGGGTCGAGGTCGACATAGCAGAGACCGTTCACGTTGAGTGTGATGTCGGCCGGAGCCGTCACGTCCACTTCCGGAGCGGTGTTGTCCTCGATTGTGATGGTCTTTACGTGGAAGGCTTGGTTGCCGAAGCAGTCCGTGGCCACCCAGGTACGCTGGAGCGTGCGGCAGCTGCTTGCCGTGTACTGGGTCATGGTCTCCCCCACGAGCTCAACGCACACGAAGACATCGTCGCCGTCGGCGAAGCCGGCGGTGTTCGGGTCGAAGCCGGCGGCACAGCCGTATTCGCTGTCGTCGCAGTTGTCGCTGAAGAGGACCACCTCGGCGTCGGCCGGGTTGTCCAGCAGCCACTGCTCGCTGACCGCGCAGTCGAGGGTGATGTCGTCACCACCGGACACGTAGGTCGGGGCGGTCACGTCGTCGCGGGTCACGTTCTGGATGTTGAGCTGGGCAATGTTGCAGAGCTCGTCGTAGGCCACGTAGTGGAACTCCACGAACTCACCATCCTGGCAGTCCGTCGCGTGGTCGACCGTCGGGTCGAGGGTCGCGATGATGTCACCAGCCTGACCGAAGGCGGCCTCGCCGGCGATGGCACCACTCCAGTTGAACCATCCGGAGAATCCGTTGGCGTCGCAGTTGTGGTTGTTGGCTCCGTCACCGAGCTGGTAGCCGAAGTACTGGCTGGCCGGCTGGTGGTTGAAACGCAGGAGCGTTCCAAACTGCCAGTCGCCGCGGCCGGTGGCGTAGCTCATGTCGTCGTTGAGGACGTACATGGTCCACTCGTCGGTGTTGACGGCACAACCGTAGTCGTTCTTGAATCCACCACCCCACGCGTCGCCAGCGGTGCGGTTCTGGAAGTAGAAGTGGAGGTCGAGACCGCGGTTCGGATTGTCCATGTCCACCACAGCACCCTCGAGAATGGCCGTGCCGTTCTCGTACTGGGTCAGGGTGACACCACCTGCGGAGAGGTCCTCCACGAAGTACACGGCCTCACCCATGTTGCCGTCGATGTCATAGAACTGCAGCAGGGCGTCCGTACCGTTGTTGAAGTTCGGGTCATCACCAGCCGTCAGCACATTCCACGTTTGGCTCGTTCCGCCCCCCATTTCCATCTGATTTTGCCCATCGAAAAGAAACTTATCGCTGTAAACAGCATCCAATTCCAATTCAGAACAAGCATATGCCGTAGCAGAAGCTGCAGTCGCTGTGAGCAACTCGCTTTCGCATTCCACCGTGTAATTGGAAAGATCACCATCCATGTCCAAGCTTGCACAGCCCAAACAAGGGTCAGCACTGTCGAGAGGAATCACACTACCAACGGAATACAGGTAACTGTCGCCTCCAAAAAGGAATCCACCATCAATGATGACAAAGGCATCACCATCTCCATTGATTAAACTATTGGCGGCTTCAGAGTAGGTGAAGGCTTCTCCCAAACTGTTCGTGTAGGACGCACCATCGGTCATCGGACCGCAAAGCCCTGGGAAGAAGTGACCCTCCATGAGCTCAGCGAGAATTTCCGCGGGGAGCGTATTCAGGTTGTATCCAGCAGCATCCCACGCAGCGTCAACTGGGAGGAAGACTGACCCACATGAAGCTGCGGAAGGATCGTCCAAAGTAGAGCCAAGTAAGGCAGCTGAGCTGTCTATGGCAGCACCGGATGCGAGTGCCACATCAATGGCCCCTCCTTCGGATGTCAACAACTCTTCTTCATTACACAAGCCGTCAGCATCAAGGTCGTTTAGGCAGACATCATCACAGTCCACAAAGTCAACTCCATAGAGGTCAATCGGGTACTGGCAGGAACCGTCATCGTTATTCGCCTCGGCGAAGTAGTTGCAGGCCTCGGACTCGGTACAACCACTGATCACACAGGTGCCATCGTCGATGTCGGCGCCAGCGTAGTAGTTGTCGGCAATCGGATTCGTGCAACCCGTGCAAGATCCGTCGTCGTCCGTGGCGGAGGCGTCATAGTTGTTGGCGCCCTCGTCGGTACAACCGGCGATTTCGTCTTCATCACAGACTCCGTCACCGTCGGCATCGTTCAGGCACTCACCGTCACAATCGACGTTGTTCACTCCATAGATGTCGCTGGCGTAAACACAGAGCGTGTTGTCCGTGTCGGCAAGCGGGTTGTCGTCGTAGTTGCAGGCCTCGGGGTCCGTGCAGCTCTCCGTCTCGTCTTCGTTGCAGACTCCGTCGCCATCGGCGTCGTTCAGGCACTCGCCGTCACAGTCCACGTAATCGATGCCGTAGATGTCGATCGGGTACGTGCAGGAGCCATCGTCGTCCGTGGCGGACGCGTCGTAGTCACAGGCGTTCTCGTCGGTACAACCGGCGATCTCGTCCTCGTCACACACGCCGTCTCCGTCGGCATCGTTGTAGCAATTGCCGTCGCAGTCGAGGTTGGTAATGCCACCATTCACATCGGCGGGGTACTCGCAAAGACTGTTGTCCGTATCCGTGAAATCACCGGCATTACAAGCTTCTGGGTCAGTACATCCCTCCGTCTCATCGGCATTGCAGACGCCGTCGCCGTCATCGTCGTTCGGATTGACCGTACCGTCTGCATTGCACGTCTCACAAGGATCGTCTGCGAAAACGCAGGAACCATCATCGATGGTGGCCGCCGCGTCGTAGTTACAGGCGTCAGCGGCAGTGCAACCAGCGCAAGTCAGGTACTCACAGGAGCCATCATCGTCCGTGGCGGCAGCATCATAGTTACAAGCACCGCTGTCTTGGCAGCCCCCAATCTCATCTTCGTCGCACACGAGGTCGCCATCAGCGTCATTCAGGCAGTTTCCATCGCAGTCAATCGTGTTGTTGGGGTATCCATCAGGATAGGTACAGCTGTCATCGTCATCCGTGGCGGAAGCACTGTAGTTGCACGCTGCCTCGTCGGTACAACCGGGGACCTCGTCCTCATCACAGATTCCGTCGCCATCGGCGTCGGCGAGGCAGTTGCCATCACAGTCGAGGTTGTCTGCCGCCGGATAGGTGCAGGAGCTGTCGTCGTCCGTGGCGTCTGCATCATAGTTGCAGGCCGTGTCATCGGTACAGCCGAGCACTTCGTCCTCGTCGCAGATGCCATCGGTGTCGGCGTCGTTGAGGCAGTTGCCATCACAATCGAGGTTCGTGGCCTCGGGGTAGGTACAGCTGCCATCGTCCAACGTGGCGGCATCGTCGTAGTTGCAGGCCTCGGCGTCCGTACATCCCGGGCTCGGAGCGCTCGAACCGAAGTAGAACGTGTCCCGGAACTCGTTGGCACCATCACCGTCAATAAAGACCTGGACGTAAAGCTGACCATCGAGTTCACCCGTCGTGGTGAACTGACCAGCCAACACCTTCAAGTCGTCTCCAGCCACACCGTTGGCGTCTCCATTGAGGGCGTACCAAGCACCACCGATGCCGTCATCGATGGAGATGTTGCCGCCCGGAAGACCACCACCCGGATCGAAGTTGGTAAACCAAGGGTTGTCCGAGGATTGCACCGTGCTCACGTTGGCTTCACCCCCCAAAGCGTTCGGCGTGCCCTGCAGACCAATGGTCACCCACGAGTCGTAGGCGAGGTCCGGGTACACCGGGAACAGCAGGCTGTTGATGCCATTCGGAACCCCGGCACCAAGCGCTGCATGGTAGAAGCTCGTCGTCGTATTTACGAACGTCGGGTTCGCGGCATCACCCGACACGGAAGACAGAAAGTCATCCGGACCGTTCATGGTGACATAAATATGAGTGGTGCTGTATCCCGTCAGGTCGACAACACCGAGGGCACCGGCCAGAATGCCGATGTTCTCGTTGACGACTTCCAGCTCGATGTCGTACCCCTCCGGAGCCGGAGCGGAATTGACAGCAATTTGCTGGACTTGGGAAAAGGAGGTGGCCACAAGCAAGAAGAGGGCCGTACAGAGAGATGTGAGACGCATCACAAGAGATTTGGTTCCTTTGGTTTATTCCTGTCGTTAAACAGGTTCGTCCAAGTTCCACAATCTTCACGGTCCCACAATGTCCCCTAAGGGGGGTTCGTCGAATTATACATCCCATTGAGGGTCAGGACCTTCATATGCGTGGAATCGCATTTCAACCAATGTCCGATTTCGACAAATCAAACTCGTTTTTCTGTCGACGAAAATATGTAATTAACGTCTTCACGCGGAAGCCTTACGTCTACAAATTCTGGCGCATTTTGTCCGAATGGGGCCCTCATCCCGGCTGCCGGAAAGGACCAGATTCCGGGGGATCAAAGGGGAGATTCCTCGAAAGGAGAAAAACCTAACTCACTGTGATTCAGGGAGTCTTGATTTTCACAGAATGGGCGTGGGGAACGTCATCGTAGAAAACGGGCTGAAGTGGATAAACCACCACCCTCCTAGCCCAAAACATCAAAAAAGGGCCGACCATGCGGTCGACCCTTTTCATCTGAGTTGCGGTGGCAGGACTCGAACCTGCGACCTTCGGGTTATGAGCCCGACGAGCTACCAACTGCTCCACACCGCGATCAATTTCCCGAAATCGGGACGGCGAAGATAGGCGTGACTCCTTTCTTTGCAACACGAATTCCCCCCCGTGTCCCAAACGAATGCAAACGCCGACCACAAGGCCGGCTTCGTGAACATCATCGGTTCCCCCAACGTGGGCAAGTCCACGCTCATGAACCGCCTCGTGGGCGAACGCCTCAGCATCATCAACGCCAAGGCCCAGACGACCCGCCACCGCATCATGGGCATCGTGAGCGGGGAGAATTGGCAAATCGTCTATTCGGATACCCCTGGCGTACTCGACCCCGCCTACAAGCTGCAGGAGGGCATGATGAAGTTTGTCCGGACCGCCCTCCGCGATGCGGATGTCCTGCTCATCGTCACCACCCCGGACGAGGAAACGCTCGCTCACCCGGAAACGCTGGAGAAAGTCCAAAAGATGGACATCCCAGTCCTGCTGCTCATCAACAAGATTGACCTGAGCGACCAAGCGGCCGTTGCCGAGCGGATTGCCCATTGGCAGTCCCTCGTACCCCGGGCCGAGATCCACCCGATCAGTGCCTTGCACGGATTCAATGTCGACCACTTGCTCGACCGCATCGTGGACCTGCTGCCGGAATCCCCGGCCTTCTTCCCCAAGGACGAAATGACCGACAAGCCGATGCGCTTCTTCGTCTCGGAAATCGTTCGGGAGAAGATTCTCACGCACTGCAAGCAGGAGGTCCCCTACAGCAGCGAGGTCACCGTAGAGAGCTTCAAGGAGGACCGGACCAAAGACGGCAAGCCGTTGCGCCGCATCCACGCCACCATCCTCGTCGCCCGGGAATCGCAGAAGGCCATCCTCATCGGCACCGGCGGAAAAATGATCAAGCGTCTCGCCACGGACGCCCGCAAGGACCTCGAAGACTTCCTGAAGGAAAAGGTCTTCCTCGAGCTCCGCATCAAGGTCGACAAGGATTGGAGAAACGATGAGCGCAAGCTCAAGCAATACGGCTACTTCGATGGTTGATCCCGGCCGTGCCGCGCGGGTGGCCTTCCCCAACGCCAAGGTCAACCTCGGCCTCCAAGTCCGGGAGCGTCGGGCCGATGGCTTTCATGGACTGGACAGTCTCTTCGTGCCCATTCCCTGGTGCGACACCCTCGAAATCGTGACCCCGGGATCCGGGACCGGGTGCACCCTTCACCTGCATGGCGACCCAGTCCAAGGGGAGACCAAGGACAACCTGGTTCACAAGGCCTGGGCCCTGCTCGCCGATGAGCACGGGCTTCCCGCCGTCGACTTCCACCTCATCAAGTCCATCCCCTCCGGGGCCGGGCTGGGCGGCGGCAGCGCCGATGGCGCCTTTGCCCTGTCCCTCCTCGATTCCCATTTCGAACTCGGGCTGTCCACTGCGGAACTGGAATCGCTCGCCGCAGAGCTCGGTTCGGACTGTCCTTTCTTCATCCGCAACACCCCAGCCCACGTCACCGGACGCGGCGAGCTCATCGCCCCCATCGAACTGCGTCTAGCTGGATGGCACATCGTCCTCCTCAATCCCGGAGTCCACATCCCCACCGCCGCCGCCTTCGGGTGGGTGACACCCAACCACGACCGGCCCGGCCTCGATGCGATGGCCGGCTCCGGCCCGAAGGATTGGGGTGGCCACCTCCTCAATGACTTCACGGCACCGGCCGTGGAACGGCACCCGGTCATCGGCGAGGCCCTGCAGACCCTCAAGGAAGCCGACGCCACCTTCGCCGACATGAGCGGCAGTGGCTCGACGGTGTTCGGATTCTTCCAGGAGTCCCCCTCCCCGACCCTCACGGACGGACTGCCTCAGGAGTGGCGGAGCTGGACGGGGCGATTCCCCGATTGATTCGCCCGAATCCCAACGACGACCAGCTCACTTGGGGGCCTTGCGATACAAGAAGATGCCGAGCAGACCGAACAGCGCGTTCGGCGTCCAGGCGGCGACCACGGGCGGGACCCCGGCATGGATCGCCGACACGGAGGTCAGCTTGGCGCTGAAGACATAGACGAAACCGATGACCACCCCGATCAGGAGGTGGATGCCCGTACCCCCACGTTGCCTCCGGCTGGCCACACTGACCCCAATCAGGGTCATGACGTAGATGGCAAAGGCATTGGACGTGCGGGTGTGCCGCTCGAGCTGGAGCAACCGCTCCCCCCCGGAGCCCCTCGCCTTTTCACGGGCAATGGCTTCCTTCAGTTCCCGCCGTCCCAATGTCGACATGGCCTCGTTGCGTTGGCCGAAATCGTCAATGCTCATTGCGAGCGCCGTATCGAGCACGGCCACCTTCTCAAAGTGCTCGCCTTCCGCGTCCCACCAACGCCTGCGCAGGTTCGAGACCCGCCACGTCTGGTCCTCCTCAATCCAGCGGGCCTTGCTCGCCATCCATTTCTCCCGGAGCTGGTCCCCCTCCCACTGCTCGAGAACGAAGCGATACCCGACTTGCCGCCCTGCATTGATCGACCGCATGTACACGATCGTGCCCGGCGCGAGCTCGCGGTACAGGTGCTGTTCGGCGATGTGGAACTCCTTGTGGATGTACTCCACCTCGAAATCCAGCTTCCGCTGGTTGGAGGCGGGCAGAATGAAATGCGCCAGCACCAGGCTGCCGATGACAAGCAGCGTCGAGGCCAGCAGATAGGGCCGCATCAACCGTTGGAACGAGATGCCTCCGGCAAGCACGGCAATGATTTCGCTCCGCTGGGCCAAGCGGCTCGTGAACAGCAGGATGGTCAGGAAGACGATGAAGGCGCTGAGCATGTTGCCCAAAGCCAGACAGAAGCTCAGATAGTACTCTCCGAAGACGAGACCCCACGGGGCGTCATTGTCAATGAGCCGCTCGAGGTTTTCTGCCACGTCGAAGACGACCGCCACCACGCAGAACAGGGCGACCATCAAAAAGAAGGTCGACAGGAAATGGCGGATGATGTAGCGGTCGAGGATGCGCATTCGGCCGGTCAGAGGCGTTGGGTAAGGACAGGCACGAGGGCGTCCTTCCAGGCGCGGAACGTCCCGTCGACGATGCGCTCTCGCGCCTCCCGCATGAGATCGAGGTAGAACACCAAGTTGTGCACGGTGCCAATCTGCAGCGCCAGGAGTTCCCCGGCCCGGAACAGATGCCGCACATACGCTTTGCTGTAGCGGCTGTCCACATCGGCCGTTCCCATGGGGTCGAGTGGTGAGAAGTCATCCTCCCACTTCCGGTTGCGCATGTTGAGGGTGCCTTGTCGGGTGAAGAGCATGCCGTTCCGGGCGTTTCGGGTCGGCATGACACAGTCGAACATGTCGACACCCAAGGCGATGTTCTCGAGCAGATTGGCCGGAGTCCCCACCCCCATCAGGTAGCGCGGCTTGTCTTCAGGCAGAATCTCGGTACACAGGTCGACGCTCTTGTACATCTCTTCGTGTGGCTCCCCGACGGACAGTCCCCCAATGGCGTTCCCCGCCGCTCCGCGCTCGGCAATGGCATGGGCGCTGGCCTGCCGCAGGTCGTCGTAGGTCGAGCCCTGGACGATGGGGAAGAGCATCTGATGGTGACCGTAAAGGGGCTCCGTTTCGTTCATCTGTGTGATGCAGCGGTCCAACCAACGGTGGGTGAGCTCCATCGATTGTCTGGCATAGGCGTAATCGCAAGGGTAAGGCGGGCACTCGTCAAACGCCATGATGATGTCCGCGCCGATGACCCGCTGGATGTCGACGGCGCGCTCTGGAGTGAACAGATGGGGGCTCCCATCGATGTGACTCCGGAACGTCACCCCTTCCTCCTTGATCTTGCGATTCTCCGCCAAGCTGTAGACCTGGTACCCTCCGGAATCCGTCAGAATGGGACGGTCCCAGCCCATGAACCCATGCAATCCTCCCGCCTTCTGCAAGACATCCAACCCGGGACGGAGATAGAGATGGTAGGTGTTGCCGAGGATGATGTCGGGATTGACAGCCTCGGCCAGGACATCCTGCGGGACCGCCTTGACCGACCCTTGCGTACCGACCGGCATGAACGTTGGGGTCCGCAGGTCCCCATGCGCCGTCTTCAGGGTGCCCGAACGGGCTTTGGAATAGGGATCTTGGGACTCGACGACGAAGGGCATGGTGGAGACGTTCGGTGAATGGGCGGACGCACAGTCCGGGTCAAAAGTAACTTGGGGCGCATGTTGGGCACCCTATACAATGTCGTCACGGTCGCCGTGGGCTCCTCCGTTGGACTCCTGCTCGGCCGGCGGGTGTCCGATGGCCTGCGCCAGGCCGTATTCTCCGCCCTTGGCCTCTTCACCCTCTTCATCGGCATCGACATGATGCTCGGCATCACCCGCCCCATGGCGGCCTTCATGGCCCTGGTGCTCGGGGCAGTCGTCGGCCAGTCCATCGGCCTCGACGCCAGGGTGAGGCGGGCGGCAGACCGCCTCGGCGAAGGGGAAGGCGCCGCCCTCGTGCAGTCCACCCTCCTCTTCTGCGTGGGCGCCATGACGCTGGTCGGCTGCATGCAGGATGGCCTGCTCGGAGATCCGACCGTGCTGCTGGCCAAAGGCACGATGGACCTGTTCTCGTCGATTTTCCTCGCCGCCGCCCTCGGACGGGGCGTCCTGTGGTCGACCGGCACCGTCTTGGTCATCCAGGGCGGTCTCACCCTCGCCTTCGCAGCGGCCGGTGCCGGCATCCCAGAATCGCTCATCACTGAACTCTCGGGCGTCGGAGGCGTTCTCCTCTTGGCCCTCGGCCTCGACCTGCTCGACATCCGGAAATTCCCCCTCCTCGACCTCACCTGGTCCCTTCCCCTGTTGCCCGTCATCCTTGCCCTCCTTGACGCCCTGTCCGTCTCCGTCTGACCCATGCCCGCCAACAAGTACGCCCTGCTCCGCTACCGCATCATCGACCGGTGTCTGACCAACCGGATGCGACCGTACCCCACCAAAGAAGAGCTGCGTCGGGCGTGTGAGGAAGGACTCTACGGCAGCGAGGGCGAACGCATCAGCATCTCCACCATCGAGAAGGATTTGTGGGCGATGCGCAATGAGAACGAGCTGGGCTATCACGCGCCCATCGTCTACAATGCGGAACACCGCGGTTACGAATACGAGGACCCCGATTACAGCATCAGCGGGCTCAACCTTCAGGAACAAGACCTGCAAGCCCTCCGGTTCGCCACCCTCACCCTGCTGCAGTTCAGGGACATGCCGGTCTTCCAGCAATACCAGAGTGCCATCGGCCGCATTTTCGACCGGGTCCACGCCACGGCTCAGGGTCAGGGCATCGACCAGCACATTCAATTCGAACAGGCGCCGCAGACGCTGGGCACCGAGCACATTGCCACCCTCATGTCCGCCATTGGAGAGCGGCGTGTGGTGCGCTTCACCTATCGCAAGTTCGGAGCAGGCAATCCCCAGGAGAGCGAGCGCTGCATCGAGCCCTACCTCCTCAAGGAATACCGCAACCGCTGGTACCTGATTGGCAAGCCCGAAGGCGCAACGGACGTGAAAACCTTTGCCCTCGATCGCATGGCGGATGTCATCCTCGATGACGCCCGTTTCGTGCGGGATGATGGGTTTGATGCCGACCGCTATTTCAAGGACACCATCGGCATTACCTCCGGCTCCGGGGGCGTCAGGGAATTTCGGTGGGCAGCCGCTCCCCTGCTGTCCCACTATCTGGACAGCCAGCCCATCCACTCGACGCAACGGCACATCGACCACCCTTCTCCCGCCCCAGGTTGGACGTGCTACGCCATCGATGTCCACCCCACCTATGAGCTGAACCAATGGTTCCTCGGCTTTGGAGCCGACATCCTCCCCTTGGGACCCGAAGAGTGGATCGACGACCTGCGAAAAACCCACCGCAAAGCCTTGGATTCAATGGGCTGAAGAGGCCATCTCATTCTTTTTTCGGACCACCGTAAATCCGTTACGGACCCACCCGGGAACGTTGTACCGTCAACGCTTCCCCATGACCCAATCATCCTCCCTCTCCCCTCTCGGTCGGCTGGTTTCCCTCGCCTATGCCGGCACGGACATGCCGGTCCACATCGTCTGCCAATCCGACACCGGTGCCCTTACCCCGTGGGAACTCGATTACCCCACCTTCAACCGCCTCCTTCGCGAGCGGGCCGACCGCCAATCGGCCATCCTGTTGCTTGAGGCCTTCCGGCAATGCCGCCCTGTGGATTCCAACACGGGCCTGCGCCGCTGGAGCCTCATCCAAGTCCGCCGCATCCTCGGTCAAGGCCTGCGTCTCGACCCCCAGACCGTGTCCGCTTCCCCCCTTCAATGTGCCGCATGATGAACCACTGGATTGCCTCTCGAATCGACAGCCTCGACGCTGCCCGCGTGTTCATTCAGGGCTTCGACTGCCCGGCCGGGTTCAGCCCTTACGCCTGGAAACAGCTCCAGAAAACGGCCCTCGCCGTCTGGCATGCCCACTTGTCAGGACGGCCGTACCGCGGAGCCTTGAACTTTTGCCGCCCTGAGTTCTATGCGATGCTCGTCCAACCGGATGGAAGCGCCATCGTTCCCACCGGAGGAATCCGAGGATACAAGGCCGCCTGACAGGGCGTCAACCTGTGGAAAAAAGTCACGGAATTCCCATGTTCTCAGGGCATCTGGGAAATACCTTCGACAAACTCTACAATTTGAACGTCATTTTTATGGCATTCGTCGATTATTTGATTAAATTAGTAGGGCCAAAACGTGACTATGTCGATCCAAGAGTCAGCCAACCTCGAGATTCTGCAGCGAGAACTGCAGTCTGTCCTCCAGAAGGACCATGGTCGGGGTGACCAATTCGGCACGTTGCTCAGCTACATCGGACCGGTGGATTCTGCCGGAATGGAAGGCCTCCTCGCCCTCGCCGAGAAAAGTTCGGCTGCTTCCGGCGGACGCACCATGATGAAGCGCATCGGAAACGTGCTCATCGAATGTCTGCAGAATGTCATGCGGCATGGACTCATTGAAGAAGACGGCTTCACCCAGTTGTACCTGACCCTCGAATCGACCCCCATCGGATTTCAGGTCCAGTGCGGCAACATGGTCGATACCGAAATGCGCCACCACCTCTCGGAGCGCCTCGCCGAAATCAACGGCATGGAGGAAGATCTCCTCCGGAAAACCTACATCGAGACCCTCTGCAATGGAGAGCTCTCCGACAAAGGCGGAGCGGGCCTCGGACTCCTCAGCCTCGCCAAAAAGGCCAACGGGCCAATCGACTATCGATTTGACTCCCAAGAGGACGGGCGCGAACTCTTCACGCTCATCGTCACCGTCCGTCAGGACTGATTCCCCTACGTTTTCCGCTTCTTCTCCCGCGATGCCGGGAACAGGATGTTGTTCAGGATCAACCGGTATCCAGGTGAATTGGGATGCAGGTTGAGATCTGTGGGAGGGTCGTTGACCAGGTGCCGATAATCCTCCGGGTCGTGCCCCCCGTAATAGCTCCATTGACCTTCTCCCAGGGTGCCATGGAGGTACTTGGCCGATCCCACCCCCCGGCTTTCACCCAGAATGGTCACGTCGGGCCGAACGAACTTCTTGCGGAAGGCCGTGGTCTGTCCCATGAACCCGTGGATGACCCGCTCGTGGGATTGGGTCAGCATCGTCGGGATGACATCCCACTTGGCCGAGAAGTCAAACAGGGTAAAGAAATCCTTGATCTCCTTGATTTTCCCGTGGTCCTCCGTCGCGTCGATGTCACTGAACTCATAGACGAGGGGGTCTCGAACCAACCGGTAATTCCAGAACGCAAAGCCCTCCTCGAAGTCCAACTTCTGCTGCGCCAAGGGATCCGCCGGGTCCCCGTCGAACATCGGCTCGCAGATGTCCGTTTCCTGAGCCGCCAAGGCAATGTCGAAGCTGTCGGTGCCTGAACACATCGTGAACAGGAAGCCACCGCCCAACACGAAGTTGCGCATCTGCAGTGCCACCGCCCGCTTCATCTCGCTCACTTTTCCAAACCCAAGCGAAGCGGCACTCGCCTCCTGCTTGGCCTGCTCCTCCTGATACCAAGCGGCATTGCGGTAGGAGCGATAAAACTTGCCGTACTGCCCCGTGAAGTCCTCGTGGTGCAGGTGGAGCCAGTCGTATTCGACCAGCTTGCCCTCGACCACCTCGGCATCGTACACGACGTCATAGGGAATCTCGGCGTACGTCAACACGAGGGTCACAGCATCGTCCCATGGAAGCTTGCTCTTCGGACTGTACACGGCCACCCGGGGTGCCACTTCGAGCTTCACGCGCTGCTGGTTCACCTCCGGATCCGCGATGCCGTTCAGGATTTGCCGGGCCTGCACATCGGCCATCGGCTCGAAATCGACGCCACGGATGGTGCATTCGCTGGAAATGGCCGGGGCCGCGGGGATCAGGAAGCTGCCTCCCCGATAGTTCAGCAGCCACTCCACCTCCAGACCCTGCTCCAGCACCCAGAAAGCCACGCCATAGGCCTTGAGGTGATTGGATTGTCCCTCATCCATTGGAATCAGCAACCGACTTGCGTGTGCGGCTGTGGCCACCAACATCAGAACGGCGAGGGCCAAAGCCCTTCCTCCTCGCTTCTGCATCATGTCGGAAAGATACCGCAGGCTCCCGGCCGGTGCCCCTCCCGGGTCGGCAACGAATCAGAACGGCGTGTCCTCTCCGGGACCGTTCATCTTGGACCCGACGGTCATCGTCTTGGCCCCTCCATCCGAGAAACCGGTGTTGGGTGCCATGGCCCCACCCCCATCAAAGGGGCTCTCATCGAACGCATTGAAGTCCGAGAATTTGGCGAGATGCTTGGTGAATCGGAGCTTGACGGTGTCCAATCCTCCGTTCCGGTGCTTGGCCACGATGAGTTCCCCCATGTTCTCGGTGTCCACCCCATCGGCATCCTCGGTGATTCCGTAGTACTCGGGACGGTAGATGAAGCAAACGATGTCAGCGTCCTGCTCGATGGCCCCGGATTCTCGGAGGTCGGACAGAATCGGCCGCTTGTCACCACCCCGGGTTTCCACTGAACGGGAGAGCTGCGAGAGCGCGATGACGGGCACGTCCAGCTCCTTGGCAATGCTCTTGATCGATCGGCTGATGGTCGAAATCTCCTGTTCGCGGTTGCCCTTGCTGTTGTCGCTGCCGGCGGTCATCAGCTGGAGGTAATCGATGATGATCATGTTGATGCCGTGCTTCTGCTTGAGACGACGGCACTTGGCACGCAGCTCGAAGACGCTCAAGGCCGGCGTGTCATCGATGAAGAGCTGGGCCTTGGTCAACTTGGCGATCCGGGTCTGAAGCTGCTGGTACTCGTAATCCTGAAGGTCACCCTTCCGGAATTTCTCTGAGCTGAGCTCGGACTCCGCCGCCACGAGACGCTGCACCAGCTGGGCAGAACTCATTTCAAGGGAGAAGATGGCCACAGGCACCCCGTGGTCGACCGCCATGTTGCGCGCCATGGACAACACGAACGCCGTCTTGCCCATACCCGGACGGGCCGCGAGGACCACCATGTCCGAGTTCTGCCAACCGCCGGTCAGCGCATCCAACGCCTTGAATCCCGTCGGCGTGCCGCTCACCCCATCTTCATTGAGGCGGGCCTGGTCGATGCCGTCCATCACCTCCTGGATGACGGACTTCATTTCCTGGTAATCCTTCCGAATGTTGCCCTCGGCCACCTCGAACAGTTGCTGCTCTGACTTGTCCAGCAAGTCGAAGACGTCGGTTGTGTCCTCGAAGGCCGCCTCGATGGTCTGGCTCGAAATCCGAATCAACTCACGTTGAATGAACTTCTGAGCCACGATGCGGGCATGGGATTCGACATTGGCCGTACTGGCCACCCGGTCGGTCAACCCCGCCACGTAAGCAGGGCCGCCACAGAAGCCGAGCACGCCCTCCTTGCGGAGCCGCTCGGTCACGGTCAGGAGATCAATGGGTTCGGACTCCCCGAACAAATCCTTGATGGCCTTGAAAATGGATCCGTGGGACTCCTTGTAGAACGCCTCCGGCTCCAGGATGTCGACCACTGCGTTGACGGCCGACAGTTCCAGCATGCAAGCGCCGAGTACGGCTTCTTCCAACTCGACGGCCTGCGGCTGTTTCTTGCCGATTCCGGCGAGACCCGGCGCAATGGCGGGCGACTTCGACGCCGTTTTGCGCTTGGTATTCAGGGGTTTGTCTTCGGCCACGGTCAACTGGGGATGAAGAACCAAAGTAGCGTTTCGTGGCCCCGATGGAACCGCTCCCTATCCACGGCGATTCCACACGCCTGTCCACAACCTACCTTTCCTCTGTGTCCACCCGGCGACTCCTCCTCCCCATGCTCCTCGGCCTCTTTGCTGCAGGATGCCGGACCGAGAAATCGCCCCCGTCCGTCGAATGGCTCAGTCCCACCTCGAGCCCCCAATGGGCCCCGGATGTCAACGTTCCCTTGCGCTTCGTGCTCATGGATCCCGCACCCGAACGCGGAACCACGGCTTCAGCCAGCTGGCGGGTGGAGGTCGGGCCGACGGGGGGCGGTCTCTGGTGGACGGCATCCGGTGACGCCTCCGCGGCCCCTTCAACCGGAAGCCCCGCCCACATCGACACCATTGACCTTCAATGGACCGTGCCCTTTCCTCCAGCCTCCGCCACCGGCCCGATTGACCTCCTCCTCACGGCCATCATCACCGATGGAGAAGGAGGCCGCGGAGCCGATTTCACCTCGGCCTCCGTGGCCGTCCCGCCTCTGGAATCTGCGGGACTCTGGCACGTCGACCCCGACGCCGCCCTGCCCATTCGCTTTTTCCCAACCGCTCCCCTTGCCACCAACCAGGCCCTGCCGTCCCCCTGCTCTGCCGTCCGTGACCTCGTCCACCTCGATGGGCGTGACCGAATCGTCCTCGGTTGTGCCACCTCCCTCGAGGCCCTGGACACCCACCCGGCCGACGACGGCTCCGCGCCGGTCTGGACGATTCCGGCCCCGCTCAGCGCCCAGACTGGAGGACTCCGGTTTCTCCGGCGCACTCCAACGGAATGGACCACATCGGCGTGGGCGATGGCGGGATGGCCAGACCGCGTCCAATGGGTCGATGGCGACGGCCAGATCCAAAAATCCTGGGTATTGGAGTCCGGAGAAACTCTGATCGATGCCGGGGTCATCGATGGCCGGATGATCCTGTTGGCCCGGACCGCGACCAACGAACTGAGGCTCATTCGCTGCAACCTCGACAATGGGGCCCGCATCGCCTCGATCACCTGGACTCCGGAGGCTCCAGGGTCGACGGGACCCACCGGGGACGCTTGGCTGCTGAACGTGGATGGAGAAGCCGCTGGACTGGAGCAAGACGGAACTTGGCGCCGCTGGTTCATCGAGCCGGACGGCAACACGGGATTGTCCACGAGCGAGTCCGCGGGGTCCGGCGAGGTGATCGCCGCGGGCATCCTCGACGACGGCACGTCGTGGGTGGCCCGAGAAGAGACCCGACTTCTGCGGAACCCAATCCTAAGCATCGGAGACCCCGCCCTCCGAATCGAAGAAAACCGTGCGGACGGGATCTTCTGGGTTCTGCGCACCGACCAGGATCAGGGCCTCTTGTCTTGGGAACGGGTGGACGCCTGGAGTGGGGTGTCCGTTCCGAGCGTGACACCAGCGCCGCCGTCCACCCCCGTTCCGGCGAGTGTGGCACACAATCGACCGGGTCCTCCTTGAGAACTAATGGACCACTTTGTACATTTCATTCTCGACAATCCTTGCTTTGCAACCCATGTCGGACATGCTCAAGTTCCCCCAAGACGACCCTGATTTCAACGTGGCCCTCAGCATGAGCCTGGTGCTCTTCGGCTTTGATGGAAACCAGCTCCAACTGTTGCTCGCCAGAAGCCAACGCGCACCCTACGAAGGCGCCCTCTTCCTGCCCAGCCGATACCTCGAGGCCCAGGACGAATTGGCCCTGAGTGCGCGGAGCATGTTCCACGGCCTCTTTGGTTATGACGATCCGGAAATCATCGAGCAGCTGAAGGCCTTTGGAGGCGTGTTCCGCCATCCCATGGGACGGGTGGTCAACGTGGCCTTCTACGCCCTCGTGCGCAAGGAGGACTTCTTGGCCGAGAAGTGGGAATCCCACGGCATGCAGTGGGTGCCGATTGACCGCGTGCCGGATCTTGCCTTCGACCACAATGAGGTGGTCGCCTACGCCCGTGAACGCCTCAAGCGGAGGGTCAAACGGCGTCCGGTCGGTTTCCACCTGCTCCCTTCCGAGTTCACCCTGGGCCAGCTCCAGTCCCTCTATGAACAGGCACTCGGCAAGACCTTCGACAAGCGGAACTTCCGCAAGAAGTTGTTCAAGAGCCCGCTCCTCAGCAACCTCGACAAGAAGGCCACGGGGGGAGAGAAGGGGCAGCACAAGGGCAGCCGACTGTACACCTTTGACCGAGACCGCTACCAGCGGATGAAGAGCGAAGGCTACGACTTCCTCTTCTAATCGGGATTCGGACGGCTCAGAGCCCGAATTCGGCCTTCAGGGCTTCCACGCAATCCAAGGCTTCCCATGGGAACAGGCGCACCTCGCGGGTGATCGTTCCGCCATTGGACGCTTGAAAGGTCTTGGTGACCGTTTCCGTCTGGCGGCCCATGTGACCGTAAGCGGCCGACTCCGTGTAAATCGGAGTCCGCAGGGCAAACCGTTGCTCAATCGCATAGGGGCGCATCGGAAAAATGGACGCGATGCGCTCGGCAATCTCCCCATCGGAGACACCCACCTTGCCGGTGCCGTAGGTGTTGACGTACAGGCCAACGGGATCGGCGACCCCAATGGCGTAGGCCACCTGGACGAGAACCTCATCACACACGCCGGCCGCCACGAGATTCTTGGCCGCATGACGCGTCGCATAGGCCGCACTTCGGTCCACCTTGGATGGGTCCTTGCCGCTGAAGGCACCTCCACCGTGTGCGCCACGGCCACCATAGGTGTCCACGATGATCTTCCGGCCGGTCAGCCCCGTGTCCCCGTGGGGACCACCGATGACAAACTTGCCGGTCGGATTGACGTGCAGTTTGTGGTCCCCCTTAAACAGGGACCGGACCCGCTCCGGGCAATCCGCGAGGACCCGCGGGATGAGAATCTCGGCGACATCTTTTTTGATCTGAGCGAGCATGGCCGCCTCGTCGGCATCGAAATCATCGTGCTGCGTCGACACCACGATGGCCTCCACCCGCAAGGGCGTGTGATCATCGGCATACTCAATCGTGACCTGGCTCTTGCTGTCCGGTCGCAGGTACCCCATCTGGTCGCCCTCCCGACGCAACTCAGCGAGCACCTTGAGCAGGCGGTGACTCAAATCGAGCGGAAGCGGCATGTAATCGTCCGTCTCTCGGCAGGCGTAGCCGAACATCATTCCCTGGTCACCCGCCCCCTGCTCCTCGGGGGCCGCGCGTTCAACGCCTTGGTTGATGTCGGGACTCTGCTCGTGGATGGCGCTCAACACCCCACAGCTCGCGGCGTCGAACATGTACTCGCTCTTGGTGTAGCCGATGCGCCGGATGGTCTCCCGGGCAATCTCCTGAACGTCGAGGTAAGCTTCGCTCTTCACCTCACCAGCCAAAACGACTTGTCCCGTAGTCACCAACGTCTCACACGCCACCTTGGATTGGGGATCAAATGCGAGGAAATGGTCAATCAAGGCATCGGAAATCTGGTCGGCGACCTTATCGGGGTGGCCTTCGCTGACGGACTCGGAGGTGAAGAAATAGGACATGTTGACTGTGTTGGGGTCACCCATGGTGACCATCCGAGCCGCGAAGATGCTAACTTTGCTTCGCTTATCGCGAAAGACGGAGGGAACGGCCCGATGATGTCTTGGCAACCCGTGAAATGAGGGCGGGTGCCAAATCCGACCCCGGCATGACCAGACGGGGGAATTACGGAACCTTCTGACAAAACGGCCGTTCTTTACGTACAGCTGGGCACGGGGCTCTTGGCCGATCTTCAAGAGACTTGATGCTGCCCGCCATGAACGCCATGCCCAACAGCCCGAATCGCCCCTCAAGACAGGATGTCCTGAGACTGGACGCATTGGGCCTGCTGAGCGAGTTTGCGGGCGACCTCGTGGGCATCGAGGATCCGGACGCCTTGCTCTGGGCGGTCGCCGAGCGCACCATTAGCAAACTCGGCTGGTTGGACTGCGTCATCTACCTCCGAGACCCGCACCGTGACATCCTCGTCCAGAAAGCCGCCTTCGGCCCGAAGAGCATTGACTACAAATCCATCTTCCAGCCGATTGAAATCCCCATGGGACGCGGCATCGTGGGACGGGTCGCCAGCACGGGGGAATCCATCCGCGTCGCCGACACCTCCCGGTTCATCGACTACATCGCCGATGATGCGAGCCGGCTCTCCGAACTGGCCGTCCCCATCTGCTGGGGAGACCAAATCCTGGGCGTGATCGACAGTGAGCACCCCGACCCCGACTTCTACACCATCGAAGACCAGTTGATTCTGGAGACCATTGCGGGCATCACGGCCGCCAAAATCCAGAATGCAGCGAGCGCCCAGTCGAAACAGGCCTTGGCCCTCTTCTACGAGCGCAATCCCAACGCCGTACTCCAGATTGATGCCAGCAGGACCATCTCCTTCATCAACCAGAGCGCACAAATGTGCTTTCCAGAGCACCCGCAATGCGGGAGCACCTTGAACCGTCAAGGGCTGGAGGAGGCCCTTCAGATCGCCGCTGAAAAAGGGCATGCGACATGGAGGTGCACACAGTCCTATCAGGAAACGGGCGAAACGAGAACCAGAGAATTCCAGGTGGTCCACCTGCCCTCGGGCCAATTCAACCTGTATGGCAACGACATCACCCACCTCCTCGATCTCCAAAAGGCAGCCGAAGCCGCCAATGAGGCGAAGTCGCGGTTCCTTTCGGTGATGAGCCACGAAATCCGGACCCCGCTGAACGCCATTCTCGGCCTCACCGACCTCCTGATTCATGACGACCCCAATCGGGAGGAACAGCTCCGGCATCTGGCGTACATGGAGTTCAGCGGTCGCCACCTGCTCAGCTTGGTCAACGACATCCTTGACCTCGAGAAAATGGCATCGGGCAAGGCGACCAGCCTGACCAGCGAATTCAACTTCCACGACCTCATCAGCAACATCATGGACTCCTTCCGCAACCGGGCGGAACGGGTCGGACTGGAGTTGACCCTCTCCATGGGCAGCACCGTCCCGGAGAAGCTCGTGACCGATGCGAAATGGATCACCCAGATTCTCAACAATCTCATCAGCAACTCCATCAAATACACGGAACAGGGACACGTCAGGCTCCTGATTGAATGGGAAGGTCCAACCCCCACCGACCCGGAACACCGGATGTTGAGGATGCAGGTGGCCGACACGGGGCGCGGCATCGCCAAGAAGGAACAGGACCGCATCCTCAAACCCTTCGAGCAGATCCAGAATGACGCCAACATCGAAGGCACCGGGTTGGGTCTCGCCATCGTCAAGAGCATCGTGAACCAGATGAAAGGCACCCTGTCCATCCTCAGCGCGAGGGGAGAAGGATCCACCTTCACCGTGGAACTCCCCGTGGCCGCTGCGGACTCTGGCACACGGGGGCCATGGAATCCGAACATCGGTGATGGGCAGAATGAGGAACCGAGTGACTTGTCGGGTGGAAACGGCTCATTGGAAGACCATGCTCCCGAGAAGAAGATGGAACCCAAGTGCCCCATCCTGTTGACAGACGACAACGAGCTCAACCGGTTCGTGGCGTCCAAACTGCTGTCCCGTTGGGGATTCGAGGTCATTGAGGCCAAGGATGGCTTGGAAGCCATTGACGCCTGGAAGAGGCAGGGGCCTTGCATCATCCTGATGGATGTCCAGATGCCCAACATGGACGGCATCGAAGCCACTCGCCACATCCGCTATTCCGAAGAGAAGGAGGGGGCCCTGAGATCTCCGATCATCGCCTTGACGGCGGATGCGGAAGAGAAGACCCTGGAGCGCATCCTGGCCTGTGGAATGGACGACCGCATCGTGAAGCCGTTTGACCCCCCGGCACTGAGGGGCATCATCGAGCGGGCCATGGCCCAGTTCAAGACCACCCTCTCCTGACCAGCGAAGTGTCGCTCCCCAGCTTTTATTTCTTGCGGAAGAACAACCGGATGGGCACGCCGCTGAAGTCGTAGCGCTCTCGGAAGCGGTTCTCGAGGAACCGCTTGTACGGGTCCTTGATGTACTGCGGCAAGTTGCAGTAGAAGGCAAACGTGGGCACCTGCGAAGGAATCTGCGTGATGTACTTGATGCTCACGCTCTTGCCCTTGTAGATGGGCGGCGGCTGGTCCCGACAAATGGGAAGGAACTCGTCATTGAGCTCGGAGGTTGAGATCTTCAATCCGCGCTGATGGTGGACGTGCAATGCCGCTTCAAGCGCCTTGAAGACACGCTGCTTTGTGACGTTTGAGGTGAAAATCACAGGCACATCCGAAAACGGCGCCATCTTCTCCTCGAGCTTGGCCCGGTATGCATTCATGGTGTGCTCGTCCTTTTCGACGAGGTCCCACTTGTTGACCACGACCACAACCCCACGATAGCTGTCCAGCACGTGCCAGAAGATGTGCTGGTCCTGCTTCTCGAATCCCTGGGTGGCGTCCACAAGCAACAGGCAGACATCACTCTGATCAATCGCCTTCACGGTTCGCACCGCGCTGTAGAACTCCAGGTTGTCGTCCACCTTCTTCCGCTTCCGCAGCCCGGCCGTGTCCACAATCTCGAAATCGAAACCGAACGCATTGAACCGCGTGTGCACACTGTCCCGGGTCGTCCCCGCGATGTCCGTCACGATGTTCCGCTCCTCACCAAGCAGGGTATTGATCAGCGTACTCTTGCCCACATTGGGCCGTCCAACGACAGCCAACTTGGGCAATCCAAGGTCCTCCCCTTCCTCCTGAGTCGGCAGCTTCTGCACGAGGGCATCAAGCAAATCCCCCGTGCCATACCCGTTGTTGGCACTGATGCCATACAGTTCTTCACCGATTCCCAATCCATAGAATTCGGCTGTAGCATATTCCTGCACACCCGTGTCAATCTTGTTGACCACGAGCATCACAGGCTTTCCCGACCTCCGCACAAGCTGGGCAATGTCTTGGTCCAGGTCGGTGATGCCGGTTTGGGCATCCACCATGAACACAATCAGGGCGGCCTCCTCCATGCTGGTTTGCACCTGCTCCCGAATCACGCCCTCGAAGACATCATCGGTCCCGGTGGCATATCCCCCAGTGTCAATGACGGTGAACACCCGTCCACCCCACAACGCCTTTCCATATTTCCGATCCCGCGTCGTTCCCGCCGTCGGGTCAGTGATAGCATCGCGCGTCTCGGTCAACCGGTTGAACAACGTGGACTTCCCCACGTTGGGCCGGCCGATGATGGTCACGAGATCGTTCATGTCGTATTGATGATTGGTGCGCCAGGGAGCACCACAAATTTGAGCAAAAAAAAAGGGGCCCCCGAAGGGGCCCCAAGGTGGCGTCGACATACTCTCCCGCAGTAGCAGTACCATCTGCGCTGGTAGGCTTAACTTCTCTGTTCGGAATGGGAAGAGGTGGGCCTTACCGCAATAGACACCTATCGTTCTTGTTGAATGCAGTGGGCCGTTGCCGTGCAATCAACGAATGTGTTGACATATTGGTAGAGTAATCAGCTTCATAAGCTTTTGAGCAATTAGTACCGCTCGGCTTTGATGTCACCATCTTTACACCTGCGGCCTATCAACGTGGTCGTCTTCCACGGCTCTCAACGAGATCTCATCTCGCGGCGAGTTTCGCACTTAGATGCTTTCAGTGCTTATCTCATCCATACATAGCTACTCTGCGATGCAGCTGGCGCCACAACAGATACACCAGAGGTATGTCCATCCCGGTCCTCTCGTACTAGGGACGGGTCCGCTCAAATCTCGAGCGCCCACAACAGATAGAGACCGAACTGTCTCACGACGTTCTGAACCCAGCTCGCGTGCCACTTTAATGGGCGAACAGCCCAACCCTTGGGACCTTCTCCAGCCCCAGGATGTGACGAGCCGAC
>PKDZ01000004.1 GCA_002862785.1 Flavobacteriales bacterium | reverse complement strand
GGCCACCTTCACGGTGATCGACGACCACGCGCCGAGCTGCCCGTTGATCGACCTCACGGACGGCAGCGACACCGGCTTGAGCAACAGCGACAACATCACCAACGACGACACGCCGACGGTGCACGTGGTCTTCACGGGCTCCAGTGTGGAATCCGCCGAGGCCGGCGACATCGTCGAGCTGTACATCGGCGGCACGTTGTCCCAGACCCACACCGTCACGCAGACGGATGTGGACAATGGATACGCTGCGTTTGAAACCGGTCCGCTTGCCGATGGCGCCGTGGGCTTCAGTGCCCTGCACATCGATGACTGCGGACAGTCGAGCATCTTCGCGTTCCTCAACATCATCGTGCACAGCACAAATCCGTCAGCAGCGGGAGCGGACATAACGGTCGTGCTGGACGAGGACGGCAATGTCTTCATTGAGGACGAGGATTTGGATGACGGCTCCGAGGACGACTTCAACGTCATTGACCTTCTGGCCGGCCAGACGGATTTCGATTGCTCCGATGTGGGCGACAACACGGTGACCCTGACGGTGACCGACATCGCCGGCAACACGGCCACCACCTCGGTGACCGTGACGGTGGTCGACGACATCGCCCCAACCGTGGAACTGGTGCCAACGGACGGCATCACGGTCGAGCTAGGTGCGGACGGTACGGTCAGTGTTTCTGTGAACGATCTCGTGGCGTCTGCTTCGGACAACTGCGGCATCGCCAGCATGGCCCTCGACATCACCAGCTTCGACTGCGATGACCTAGGAGACAATGCGGTCGTCGTGACCGTGACCGACGTGAACGGCAACGCCACGACCGCCAGCGCTACGGTGACGGTGGAGGACAACCTCGGCCCCGTCGTGGAGGTCGTGACCGGAAGCGGCATCACAGTCGAGCTTGGACCGGACGGAACGGTATCCATTGAGCCCGGTGATGTTCTGGTCTCCGCCACGGACAATTGTGGTGTCGATGGAATGTCCCTTGACATCAGCGACTTCGATTGCGATGATCTCGGAAACAACGCGGTCGTCCTGACCGTAACCGACGTGAACGGCAACTCGACCTCCGAGACGGCCTACGTGACCGTGGAGGACAACGAAGCGCCGGTGGTCTACATCTTCGACCTCGAGGCCTACACCCTCTCTGCCGGAGAGACCTGTGTCAACGAAGTGGACCTCTTCGCCGCCGGCCAACCTTGGTATGAGGCGACCGACAACTGCGGCGCAGAAGTCGAGATTGTCTACGACGTGATCAACGAGACCGGTATGGCCGGTTGCCGCGAGTTCGACCGCCGCTGGATCATCCACGCCGTGGACGCCTCCGGCAACACGGACAGCGACACGACCCTCCAGCACATCACCGTGCTGGACGACACCGCTCCGATGGTCTTCTTCGACAGCGTGCCGGAGGACCTCACCATCGAGCTGGGCGCCGACTGCACAGGCGATATACCGGCTACAGCCAGCGTGACGGCATCTGCCACGGACAACTGCACGGACGAGCCGACGGTGAGCGCCGTGACGATGACCGACAGCGCACCGGAGTACCTCTGCGAGGATGCCGGCAGCTACACGATCACGCGGACGTTCATGGCCACCGCCACGGACGAGTGTGGCAACGAGACCGTGGGCGAGTACATCCAGACGCTCACCTTCCTCGATGTGACGGCACCGCAGATCACCGACAGCGAAGGCATCGAAAACGGAGAGACGATTTCGGAAGCCGATGCGGACGACATTTTCGCCTTCATCAGCGTGCCGAACCCGATTGATCTCGACGCGGCAGACGCCTGTGGCGGCGACGTCACCATCGTGGAGACGGAGTCCTTCTCCGGATTCGTGCCCACGGACGACATCGGCAACTACTGCGGCGCGTCCACGCCGGCTGCGTTCCTCGACGGTGAAGCCTGCGACGGCAGCGCTCCGGCGGCCATTGTGCTGGAAGGAGCCTACTTCGGTGGCGAGGCCTTCACCATCGCCGATGGCGATGTCAACATCGTGGAGAGCTTCTACGACCAGACCCTGCACATCGAGGTGGAGGTGACCAATGCCGACGGCACGGGTGGCTTCATCTGGAGCGCTGACTACAATGAAGCCTTCAACTGGGCCCAGTGGAGTGGCCTCGGGCGCGGCTACAAGAAAGATTGCGCCAACGTCCTCCCGGGCCAGTCGCCTTGGACCGGCTGGGACTACTTCGTGATGCAGACCGGCGGCATGATCGGCACCGGCATCTACGCCGGATCCGAACTCAGTTTGACGCACCAACCGATGAACTACTACTACGGCCTGCAGGTCGGACAGGGCGCCAACAATCAGAACGCCAAGTACGGCGCCAGCGCCTGGTTCTACTGGAGCGGAGAGCTCGTGGTCAACGGGGCCTCCCAGGGCTCCGTCGCTTCCAGCGGTGACATCATGCTCGACCTCGACTGCACGATGCCGTGGAGCGCTGAATACGCTTATACCGTCAGCGATGCCTGTGGCAACACGACGACCTTCTCCTACACGGTGGAGGGCGACGAGTCCAACGCCGGTGGAGCCTACGTCTCGGGTGAGGAGAGCGGCCACCAGCCGTTTGACATCTCCGTCGTCGGGGACCTCAAGGATCCGATCCGCGTGACGGGCCTCATGCCGAACCCGACCAACGACGTGAGCCAGCTCGGCTTCGTGGTGTCCCACAACATGCGCCTGCGCGTGGACCTCTACAACATGGCTGGAGAGTTGATCCAGGAGCTGTATGACGGAAACGCCATGACCGACGTGGAGTATCTGATGAATGTGGATGCCAATGGCCTCGAGGCCGGCATGTACCAGATCCGCATCGCATCCAGTACGTACATGGCCGTGAAGAAGCTGCTCGTGACGCAGTGACCCACGGTTCGTGAATGAGCCTGCGGAAGCCGCTCCCTTGGGGGCGGCTTCCTGCTTTAAGGGCGGCTATCTTCGCCGTCCGATACGCTGGAAACCACACGATTCGATGCCGTGCATTTCGACCAAGGGGCAGGCCATGCCCGACAGCCCCATCCGGAAACTCGCCCCGTTCGCCGTTGCCGCCAAGGCCGCCGGCCGCCGGGTGCTCCACCTCAACATCGGCCAGCCCGACATCGCCACCCCCCAGGTGGTCCTCGACGCGGTCAAGGGCATGGACCGGACCGTCATCGAATACAGTCCCAGCGACGGCTTTGCCTCCTACCGGGAGGGGCTTGCAGGGTATTACCGGTCGGTTGGCGTTGAGGTGACGCCCGACCAGATCATCGTGACCACCGGCGGCAGTGAGGCCCTCGTCTTTGCCTTCCAGGTCTGCCTCGAGCCCGGCGATGAGGTCATCATTCCCGAGCCGTTCTACGCCAACTACAATGGCTTCGCCACCATGGCCGGCGTCAAGGTGGTTCCCGTGACGTCGCGGATTGAGGACGGATTTGCCCTCCCGCCTGTGGCCGACATCGCGGCCAAGGTGACCGGTCGCACCCGCGCCATCCTCATTTGCAACCCCGGCAATCCGACCGGCTACGTGTACACCGATGCGGAGCTGGAGGCCATCCGCAGCTTGGTCCTTGGGCACGACCTCTACCTGTTCGCCGATGAGGTGTACCGCGAATTCTGCTACGGCGACCAGGCCCCGACCAGCGTGTTGTCCCTGCCGGGTCTCGATGACCACGTCGTCTTGATGGACAGCGTGTCCAAGCGGTACAGCATGTGCGGCGCCCGCATTGGTGCCCTCGTGACCCGCAACGCCGACGTCCACCAGGCCTGCATGCGTTTCGCCATGGCGCGCCTGTCGCCACCGACCCTCGCGCAGATCGCGGGGGAGGCCGCTCTCCAAACGCCGCCGTCGTACTTCGAGGAAGTCAAAGCGGCCTATGTCGACCGACGCGACACCTTGGTCGCTGGACTCAACGCCATCCCTGGCGTGACCGTGCCCGAGCCGGGTGGGGCGTTCTATGCGGTGGCCCGATTGCCCATCGACTCGAGCGACGCCTTCTGTGAGTGGATGCTCTCCGAATTCCATCTCGACGGGGAGACCGTCATGATGGCGCCGGCCAGCGGGTTCTACGCGACACCGGGGGCCGGGCAGGACGAGGTCCGCATCGCCTATGTGCTGGAGACCGATGCGATTCGACGCGCCGTGGCCATCATCGCCGCCGGCCTCGAGGCGTATCCCGGCCGCCGCTGACCCTCCCGATAGGGGCACGGAAAAAATGGGGTGAGGTGTACCTTTATCCCATGATCGACACTTGCTTCGCCCGCCTGTCCTCTGCGACGCTGATTCTCCTGTGTGCGCTCACCGCGTGGGCCGATACGACCACGGTCCAGACCTACACCTTCGAAGCCCAAAACAACCCGGCGACGGCCTATGACAGCCCCGGTCGCCGGTGGTTTGAATTCCCCGCCTCCGACAATGGCGTCGAGTACGGCAAGGTGATCATGGAGTACACCCTCAAGTGCTTCGAGGACGGCACCGCGGGCAATCTGGGCTACGCTTGTGGCGAGTGGGACTACTTGAGCTACACCTACCTCTTCGATCACACAGGCCTGCTCGACAGCACCGCCCTGCAGCACCCTTTCCGGCTCCTCGCCGACGCGCCGTTTGAGACGGCCGATCTGGTCCCCTATGTCGACGGGGTACAGGATTCGGTCTGGCTGCCGGCGGCGCAGTACATCGTCGATGGGGTCAATTCGGAGACCGTGGTCCAGCCGGGTACCGTGGGCTACGTCGATGGCCTGTTTGAGCCAGCGTCCTCCCGGCGGGTCCAATACCTGTGGACGGCGGAGGAACTGGCGCCCCTCGGCGCTGGAACCATCGACCGCCTGTTCATTCCCATGGTGGCAGGGGCGGCCGATGCCCGCCGGATGGACCTCAAATGGGGACTGACTGGGGACACGGCCCTGACCGGATTCCTTGACCTGCCCAACACCGCCTACCAGTATGGGTTGTCCACTTGGCAATTCGCGGACAGCCTCTCGCTTCGCCTTCAGCCCGCCATCGAGTGGGACGGCGAGAGCAACCTCGTCCTCGAGTTCGCCCTCGACGATGTCGAGGTGGCCACCGATGGCCTTCAGGACGGCTCGGTCCTCGCGGTCAATGCGGATGACCGGGGATGGTCTTCAGCTGACCAAGGTGGAGAGGTGCACTTCACCGCCCCGGACCGCATTGCGGTGGACGTGGCAGACCTCGGTGGGTTGTCCGACGAGATCACCATCGAGTGCTGGGTCTACGGCGACCCCGACAGCCAGCCCCAGAACGGAACCCTCTTCGAAGGCCTCAACGCCAACAACCAACGCGTGGTCAACGTGCACCTGCCGTGGGGCAATGGCCGCGTCTATTGGGACTGCGGATGGGACGGCGGATACGACCGCATCGACGCTCAGGCGGCCACGGCCGATTACGAAGGGCAATGGAACCACTGGGCCTTCGTCAAGAATGCCACCACCGGCGTCATGGAGATGTACTTGAATGGCGAGCTCTTCCACAGCGGAACCAACAAGGACAACCCGATTGAAGGCATTGTCCGGATGAACCTCGGGTGCAGCGGAACTGGAACCAACCATTACAACGGCCGGGTCGACGATTTCCGGATCTGGGGCAAGGCCCTCGACGGTGCGACCATCGCCGCTTGGATGAACCACCAGCCAACGGCCTTCCACCCGGATTGGGACGACCTGTTGGTCGACTACCATTTCGACGGGGCCAACGGCACCGAGGAGGTGAACCACAAGCCCGGGGGATCCCCGGGCCTGCACCATGGCACCACACTGCGCCGGGCGACACCCGGACGCGAGCGCTTCAAGGGGAGCGAAGCCCCGTTCCGTCCGCACATCGGATTCGGCCGCGGCGATTACCTCGAGCTCGTGGCTGACGGATCCATCCTGGACCTCCAGCCGGTGGCGCCCATGAGCCTGTCCACGTGGGAGGTGCAGGGCAACGCGGTCGCCATGACCGACCTGACCTACCACTACGCCCCAGGCGAGACCGTGACCGTTCCCCTGTTCGGGGACACCGTGGCCCATCCCGTGCCCGGGGAGGTGACCGAGGTCGTCAACGACACCCTCGACTACTTCGGCGTGCCCTTCGAGGTCATCGATCGGTATGAGCTCTACCGCTACATCACGCCCTATGGCATCGGCCTCGACCTCGGGGAGGACGGCTGGACGTGGTGGTACGACGTGACCGACTACATGCACCTGCTCCGCGACAGCGTGGAGCTGCAGGCCGGCAACTGGCAGGAGCTCCTCGACCTCAAGTTCCACTTCATCGAAGGCGCGCCCGCCCGAAACGTTCTCGGCATGGAGGCCTTCTGGAAGGGCCAATACGGCCTGTCCACCTTCGACCAGAACATCGTGGCCCACGAGTATGCGCCCGGTCCGGATGAGGCGATGTGGCGGCTCAAGACCCGGGCCTCCGGACACGGCTTCGGCAGCGGCAACAACTGCGCGGAGTTCTGTTACAACACCCACAAGGTCAAGGTCAATGGCCAGCAACATTGGTCGTGGGAGATCATGCAGGAGTGCGCGGACAACGCCCTCTTCCCTCAGGGAGGCACCTGGGTCTACGACCGCGCCGGATGGTGCCCGGGCGCCCCGACTGAGACCCGCGACATGGAGCTCACTCCCCATGTGGCGGGCATGGAGAGCTTCACGGTGGATTACGACATCGACTACGACCCGGACGGCAACTATCGGTTCGAAGGCCAAATCGTCGCCTATGGCCAGGCCAACCACGAGCTGGACGCCGAACTGGTGGAGGTGATCGCCCCGAGCGGCGTGAAGATCGCGTCGCGCACCAACCCCATCTGCGACCGCCCGAAAGTGCTGCTTCGGAACAGCGGCAGCACCCCGTTGACCTCCTGCACCGTCACCTTCGGCCAGCCGGGCAACCTGCAGTCGTACACTTGGACGGGTCAGCTTGGCTTCCTCGAGGAAGAGGTCGTGGAGCTCGTCACCCTCGACGAGACGATGTGGTCGGGAGCGGCCGACGTGGACCTCACCTTCGTCGCCAAGGTCTCCGCCCCGAATGGGGGGACGGACGAGGTGGCGTGGAACGACGAGGTGCGCAGCACGTTCCGCCGCCCACCCACCTACACCTATCTGGACGATCCAGGCGACGAAGACGACAACCGCCTCATCGTCTTCGTCAAGACCAATGCCACTCCGTGGGAGAACAGCGCCAAACTGACGCACCAGGACGGCACCGTCTATTTCGAGCGGACCTATCCGGAGGCCAACACGCAGTACCGCGACACCATCTATATGAATCAGGGGTGTTACACCTTCGAGTTCCTGGATGCCGATGACGACGGCATCAGCTTCTGGGCCAACAACGACGGCAGTGGATACGTGCGCCTTCGAAAGGTGGGGGGCAACTTCATCACCTTCGAGGGCGACTTCGGCAAGTCCATCGTCCACAATTTCCACTTCGAGACCAACCTCGTCAATGGCGTCGAGGCCCCTGTGGTCGAGGAGGGCGCCGTGCAGGTCTTCCCCAATCCGGCCCGTGACATGGTCACCTTCACCCTCGAAGGGTGGGAGGGGGAATTCCGCTGGTCGCTCCGAGATGGCGCTGGCCGCGAGGTCGACTTCGGTTCGGGACGGTCGAGGGCCGATGCCCGGTTCGAGGGTCGCATTCCGGTGGGGCACCTTCCCGCTGGAGTCCATCTGTTGGTGGTGCAGCAGGGCGACCGGGTGGTCCGGAGGCGGATTGTGGTCTTCTAAGGGGGTGCTGGACTGAAAAAATCAATTTTTCACAGAAGACCCCTTCGTTTTTAGGGTGTGTTCGTGAATTTTTGATGATTTTTCGTGGGCGACCCCTCTTTTTGGGAGGGTGAGGGCGTATTTTTGTCCCTACTCACTGGAAATCAATGTCCACTTACCGCATCACGGCGATCGAGGATGTCCTCGAACGTTCCCCCAAGGCCCCAGAGACGCCTTCCCGCAAAATCTCCGAGTACTACGGCGACCATGCCTTCACGCTCAGCGCCATGGCCGAGTACCTGACGGAGAAAGCCTATGAACACGTCGTGGCTGCCACGCAGGAGGGCATCCGCATTGACCGGAAGATTGCCGACCAGGTGGCCAGCTCCCTGAAGGAGTGGGCCATGGCCCGCGGCGCCACGCACTACACGCACTGGTTCCAGCCGCTGACCGGCAGCACGGCCGAGAAGCACGACAGCTTCATCCAGCCTGATGGGAGCGGTGGTGCCATCGAACGTTTTGACGGCAGCCTGCTCGTCCAGCAAGAGCCCGACGCTTCCAGCTTCCCGAATGGCGGCATCCGCTCCACGTTTGAAGCGAGGGGGTACACCCTCTGGGATCCGAGCAGCGCTCCCTTCATCATGGGCACGACCCTGTGCATCCCAACCATTTTCATCGCTTACACAGGCCAGTCCCTCGACAACAAGGCCCCGTTGCTCAAGGCCCTCGCGGCTGTAGACGAGGCGGCCACGGACGTCTGCCAATACTTCGACAAGAACGTCACCAAGGTGGTCGCTACCCTCGGGTGGGAGCAGGAGTACTTCCTCGTCGACAAGGCCCTTTACAATACCCGCCCAGACCTGAGCCAGTGTGGACGCGCTCTGCTCGGCGCCGCCCCGGCCAAAGGGCAGCAGTTGGACGACAACTACTTCGGCAGCATTCCGCCCCGCGTCATGGCCTTCATGCAGGACTTCGAGTGTGAGGCCCACAAGCTGGGCATTCCGGTCACCACCCGCCACAACGAGGTGGCTCCGAACCAGTTTGAGGTGGCTCCGGTGTTCGAGGAGGCCAATTTGGCCAACGACCACAACCTGCTCCTCATGGAGCTGCTCGAGACGGTGTCCCAGCGCCACGACTTCCGCGTGTTGATGCATGAGAAGCCGTTCGCCGGACTCAACGGCTCGGGAAAGCACAACAACTGGTCCCTCGGAACCAACACCGGGGTCAACCTTCTCAAGCCGGGCACCAACCCGAAAACGAACCTGCGCTTCCTCACGTTCTTCGTGAACACGATCGCGGCCATCCACCGCCATGCCGACGTCTTGCGCGCCGCCATCGCCAGCGCCGGAAACGATCACCGTCTCGGAGCCAACGAGGCGCCTCCGGCCATCATCAGTGCCTTCATCGGGTCCAAGCTGACCGAGCTGCTCGACGCCGTCGAGGAGAACGTGACCGCGGGCAAGATGAGCCCGGACGAAAAGACCGCCGTCAAGCTTGAAATCGGCCGCATCCCCGAAGTGTTGCTCGACAACACCGACCGGAACCGAACCTCGCCGTTCGCCTTCACCGGCAACAAGTTCGAGTTCCGCGCCGTGGGCAGTGCCGCCAACTGTGCCGTCCCGATGACCGTGCTCAACACGATCATGGCTGAGCAGCTCAACATGTTCAAAGCCGCCGTCGACGCCCGCATCGCCGGGGGTGACAAGAAGGACGAGGCCCTCCTCAAGGAGATCCAGAAGCTCATCAAGGAGACCAAGGCCATCCGCTTCGAAGGCAATGGCTACGGTCAGGAATGGGTCGACGAGGCCGCCAAGCGCGGACTGTCCAACCTGCTCGACACGCCGAGCGCCCTCGCCGTTTGGCAGCGCCAGGAAGTGGTCGATCTGTTCGACGGCATGGGCGTGCTCTCCGCCGAGGAGGTCGCGGCCCGCACCGAGGTTGAACTGGAAAACTACGTGATGAAGCTCCAGATCGAGGCCCGCGTCCTCGGCGACATGGTGACCAACCAGGTCCTGCCCGCCGTGATGGATTACCAGAGCGACCTGCTCGCCAATGTCCAAGGCTTCATGGATGTCTTTGGGGACAACAAGGCCGACGCCATGACGACGGCCCAGCGCAGCATCCTCGAGGAGCTTTGCGCTGGAGTCTCTGCGACCTACGCTTCCCTGGAGGCCATGCGGTCCGAGCGCTCCAAGATCAACGAGATGGGCGATCTCCACGCGATGGCCAAGGGCTACGCTGAGGTGGTCAAGCCGCTCATGGAGGAGGTCCGCGTCCAAGTGGATCAGCTGGAAAAGTTGACCGAGGACGGCCGTTGGCCCTTCCCGAAACTGCGCGAATTGCTCTTCACGCGCTGATCGCATCTGAACAACTGCTGAGAAGGCCTCGGATTCGTGCACGCGAAGTTCCGGGGCCTTCTTACATTCGCCTGCAAAGCACCCTAGGGAATGATGAACCTGCATTTCGCGCGTCCTGCCAGCCTGAGCACCGCGCTCGCCCTCGTTTTCGCCCTGGCCACCCTCCAGGGATTCGCCCAGAACGACATCACCGCTGACGCGGACGCCGCCTTCAACCGCGGCGGTTACTTCGAAGCCGCCAAGGATTACCAGGCCGCCTACGCCAAGCTCAAGGGCGACCTCGAGGAAAAGGGCCGCGTGTGCTTCCTGATTGGGGAGTGCTACCGCTTGAGCCGGGCCCTGCCCGCCGCCGAGGAGTGGTACAAGCGCGCCGTGGACTTGAAGTGGGCCGCGGACAACCCGGAGGTGTTCAAGAACTACGGCCTCGTCTTCATGGGGCAGGGTGACTTCGATGACGCCGTTGAGCAATTCGAGAAGTACAAGTCTGCCGGCGGCGATGCCGAGTTGGCTGACACCTACATCATGTCCTGCAATGGAGCGGCAGAGAGCCTCATCATGGGCGACAGCCGGTTCGTGGTCGAGCCGCTCGTCATGGTCAACAGCCCGAGCTTCGACTTCGCCATGGCCTTCGCCGACAAGCGCGGTGAGGAGGTCATCTTCGCCTCCAGCCGGAGCAGTGCCACCGGCAGCGGAGAGGACCCCATCACCGGCGAGAGCTACATGGACCTCTTCATGGCCGAGGTCGACCGCAAGGGCAAGTGGAGCATTCCCGAGCCCCTCGGCAACACCGTCAACAGCCCGAGCAATGAGGGCGGCGTGACGATGGACTCCAAGTACAAGACGCTGTACTTCACTCGGTGCCTCGTTGACAAAGACAACAACTTTCCCTGTGACATCTACACCACGGTGCGCGCCGGCAACCGCTGGGGGGCGGCCGAGGAGCTGCCCATCCTCGACCGGGAGGCGGGAGACGACAGCTCGCAAGTCGGCCAGCCAGCCCTGACGCCGGACGACCAGTTCCTCATCTTCGTCAGCGACATGCAAGGCGGACAGGGTGGCCGCGACCTGTGGTACATCCAGTGGAACGACGCCTCCATGGAGTGGGGGGCTGCCACGAACATGGGCCCCGGCATCAACAGCGCCTCCGACGAATTCTTCCCACACATCCGGAGCAATGGCGACCTGTATTTCGCTTCCGACCGCCCCGGCGGCATGGGCGGCCTGGACATCATGACGGCCACCTGGAAGGGAGACGGGATGAACTTCGAGACTCCGTCCTTCATGGAGTACCCGATCAACACGGCGAGCGATGACTTCGCCCTGGTCTACCACCCCAAGGAAGAGAAGGGCTACCTGTCCTCCGACCGCCCGGAGAGCAAGGGCAAGGACGACATCTTCGCCTTCTCCATGCCGCCTCTCGAGTTCGCCTACGTGCCCTACGTTTACGACTACGACACCGGCATGCCAATTGTCGGCGCCACGGTGACCGTGACCGGCAACGACGGCGAGAGTGTGACGGCCACCACCGATGACGAAGGGGGCGCCGAGGATGGCCGCTGGACCATCGGTGCCGAGAGCACCTATGGCGTGGACATCTCCATGGAGGGCTACATCAGCGCGGGTGACCAGTTCAGCACCGTGGGCCTGTCCAAGTCGACCAACTTCGTCAAGGAGTACCTGCTCAAGGAAGTAGTCACCAACGAGGACTACGCCATGCCGCTCGTCCAGTATGTCTTCGACCAGGCTGAGCTGGTGGTGAATGCCGAGACCAATTCTAAGGACAGCCTCGACTACCTCGTTGACCTGCTCGAGCGGAACCCGACCTTTGTCATCTCCCTCGAGGCCCACACCGACACGCGCGGTGGAGACGGGTACAACGAGGAGCTGAGCCAGCGCCGGGCCGAGACCTGCGTGAACTACCTCGTGGACCGGGGCATCGACCGCCAGCGCCTGCAGCCGCTCGGCCGAGGCGAGAGCATGCCGCTCATCAGCGACGCTGAGATTGCCGCCCTCGCCACCGAGCAGGAGCAGGAGGCGGCGCACCAGATGAACCGCCGCACGGTCTTCCGGATCACGAGCTTCGACTTCGTCCCCGAGTGAGCGACATGGCGCCCGGCTCCACTGTGGAGGACCGGTACGCCCGGCGGGGAGTCTCGTCGGGCAAGGAGGAGGTGCACGCCGCCATCTCCGGCATGGACAAGGGTCTGTTCCCCAAAGCCTTTTGCAAGGTTGTTCCCGACGATTTGACCGGCAGTGACGAGCATTGTCTCGTGATGCACGCGGATGGCGCGGGAACCAAGAGCGCCCTCGCCTGGATCTATTGGAAGGAGACGGGAGACTTGTCTGTCTGGAAGGGCATTGCCCAAGACGCCCTCGTCATGAACCTCGACGACCTGTTGTGCGTCGGCGCGACGGGCCCAATTCTCGTCAGCTCCACCATCGGTCGCAACAAGCGCCTCGTCCCGGGAGAGGTGATCTCCGCCTTGATTCAAGGAACCGAGGAATTGATGGCCGAGTGGCGCCAGTGGGGGTTGGATGTCAAGGGCACCGGCGGAGAGACGGCTGACCTCGGCGACCTTGTCCGCACGGTGGTCGTGGATTCGACTGTGGTTTGCCGCATGCGCCGCGACGAGGTCATCGACAATGCGCGCATCCAGGCCGGCGATGTCATCGTGGGGCTGGCCAGTGACGGCCAGGCCAACTACGAAGACCTCTGGAATGGCGGCACCGGGAGCAATGGTCTCACCAGCGCCCGACACGACATGTTCGGCCCGGGTTGGCGAGAGAAGTATCCCGATTGCTTCGACCCGGGCCTGCCGAAGGAGCTGGTCTACACCGGGCCCTTCGACGTGACCGATTCCGTGGAGGGCGTACCCGTGGATGCGGGCAAGCTCGTCCTGTCCCCGACGCGGACCTATGCCCCCATCATGGTGGACCTCTTCGAGGCCGGTCGAGAGGACTTGCACGGCATCGTCCATTGCAGCGGTGGCGGCCAAACCAAAGTGCTCCATTTCGCCGACAAGGGCCTGCACATCGTCAAGGACCAGCTGTTCGACACGCCTCCTTTGTTCCGGTTGATTCAGGAGCACAGCGGCACGCCGTGGCATGAGATGTACAAGGTGTACAACATGGGTCACCGCATGGAGGTCTACACCACGGCCGAGCATGCCGAAACCGTGATCGCCGCGGCCGAGAAGCATGGGGTGGCGGCCCGCATCGTGGGTCGCGTGGAGGCGCGTTCCGAGGGAGCTCCGCGCTTGACCATCCACGGTCCGGCCGGCATCGAACACTATTCCTGAGATGGAGGGGCTGCTGGACCGACTGGCGGCCTTGGAGGACCGGCACCGCGAGCTGTCGCTGCGCGTGATTGATCCGGACGTCATTGCCGATCCTGAAGCCTACCGGATGGCCATGCGGGATTACAGTGAACTGGATCCCCTCGTTCAGCGCATCCGGCAGTACCGGAAAGCGGAGTCCGCCTTGCAGGCGGCCCGTGAGGATGCGCGCAGTGAAGATGTCGAGCTCCGGCAGATGGCCACTGAAGAGGTGTCCCGTCTGGAAGCGTTGCAGATTCAATGGGCCAGCGAACTGCAGGAGGCCCTCGTGCCCGACGACCCGAGCGACCGGAGGGATTGCATCCTCGAGGTACGTGCTGGCACAGGGGGCGATGAGGCGGCCCTCTGGGCAGGCGACCTGTTTCGCATGTACACGCGCTTCTGCGAAGCGCGGGGGTGGACGGTCGAAGGCATCAGCGCGAGCGAGGGGACGGCCGGGGGGTTCAAGGAGGTCGTGGCCCGCGTCACGGGCGACGCCGTGTTCGGTCACTTGAAGTATGAAAGCGGCACGCACCGGGTCCAGCGTGTGCCCGCCACGGAATCCCAGGGACGCATCCACACGAGTGCGGCCACCGTGGCCATCCTGCCTCAGGCCGAGCACGCCGACTTCGAACTGGACCTGAAGGACGTCCGGAAGGACACGTTCCGCGCGAGCGGGGCGGGAGGACAGCATGTCAACAAGACGGAAAGTGCAGTCCGGTTGACCCACCTCCCGAGTGGGGTGGTGGTGGAGTGCCAGGACGGACGGTCCCAACACGCCAATTACGAGCAGGCCCTCGCTGTGTTGCGGACCCGGCTCTGGGAAGCGGAGGACCTCGCCCGTCGGGCCAAGGAGGCTGCAGAGCGCAAGTCGCAGGTGGGCACGGGGGACCGTTCGGGCAAGATCCGGACCTATAATTATCCACAGGGGCGGGTCACCGACCATCGCATTGGACTGACGGTCCACGCGCTCGACCGCGTCCTCGGCGGGGAGTTGGATGAGGTGGTTCAGGCTCTGCGCACCACGGAGCGGACCGAGCGGTTGAAACAAGCCGGCATCGAGCGCCCCGATTGACGGAAAAAGGGAGGGGACGGGCAATACCTTCGCGCCCCATGGACCGCCAGACTCTCATCGACACCATCCGCCGCAAGCAGTCCTTCCTGTGCGTGGGGCTCGACCCGGATCCAGCCCGGATGCCCGCCCACTTGGGCACTGGACCGGAAGCCGTCCTGGCCTTCAACCGAGCCCTGATCGAGGCCACCTCGGACCTCGCGGTGGCCTACAAGCCCAACGTCGCCTTTTACGAGACGCTTGGCGCCGAGGGGTGGGACATTCTTCAACAGACCATGGAAGCGATTCCCGAGGGATGTTTGCGCATTGCGGACGCCAAGCGGGGCGACATTGGCAACACAGCCACCCGGTATGCTCAAGCGGCATTTGAGGCGTGGAATGCCGATGCCGTGACCGTGGCGCCCTACATGGGCAGGGACAGCGTTGAGCCGTTCCTCGCCTTCGAAGACAAATGGACCATCCTGCTGGCCGCCACGTCCAATCCGGGCGCAGAGGACTTCGAGTTTCATGGAGCGGAGGGAGGACAGCCGCTGTGGCGGCGGGTCCTCGAGGTCAGCAGCACCTATGCCGGTGCCGATCGTTTGATGTATGTGGTCGGGGCGACCCGACCGGATTGGTTGGCTGAGGTGCGGGCGGTGGTCCCCGAGCGCTTTCTGCTCGTGCCGGGCGTGGGCGCCCAAGGCGGCACCCTCGAGGCCGTGTGTGCGGCCGGTTGGGCGGAGTCGCTTGCCGGAGGACTGCTTGTCAACGTCGGCCGCAGCCTCATGTACGCTTCCGGCGGTGAGGATTTCGCAGAGGCTGCCCGGGAAGAGGCCCTCCGGCTCCAGCAGGCCATGGCCGAGGAATTGGCCGTGTCCCGTTAACTTCCCATCGTGCTGTACCGCTTCAAGACATTCGGACGGATTGCCCTGTCGCTGACGGTGGTGGCGCTGGTCATCGTTGTGGGCAGTGTGGGCTTCATGGTTCTGGAGGACTACACGTTCATCGAGGCCTTCTACATGACGATGATCACGGTAAGCACCGTGGGGTTTCGAGAGGTGCACGAGCTGAGTCCGAGTGGAATGGTCTTCACCAGTCTGCTCATCATCTTCTCCATCGGTACCTTCGCCTATACGATTTCGGCCGTGACCACGTATTTCGTCACGGGAGAATACCGGGATTTGTTCAAGGCCAGGAAATTGGAACGCAGCATCGACACCCTCAGCAACCACATCATCGTATGCGGCTACGGCCGTGTGGGAGAAAAGGCCTATGCCGACCTGAAAAGCAAGGGGTACGAGGTGGTCATCGTGGAGAAGGATGAGGAACTCGTGGCCCAGTTGCGCGAGGGCTTGACACCCTTGGTGATTTCAGGTGACGCCACCCGGGATGACCGCTTGATGGCGGCCGCCGTGGAACGCGCCCGGGCCGTCATCTGCACTCTGCCGAGCGACGCCGACAATCTCTACACCGTCCTTTCCGTGCGCGAGCACAACGCCAAGGCCATGCTCATCAGCCGGGCCTCCCAAGCGGGTTCCGTGGCCAAGCTCCGCCGTGCCGGGGCCGACAACGTGATCATGCCTGACACGGTCGGAGGGGCCCACATGGCCTCCCTTGTGGTGAATCCAGACGTGATGGACTTCATCGATCACATCCGGATCCAGGGAAAGGATGCCATCAATCTTGAGGAGATTGACGTCAAGGATTTGCCCAGTGATTTCCGCCTCCCGACCCTCGGTGAGGTCGATGCCCGGAACCGACTTGGGGTCAATGTCATCGGGGTCAAGACCTCTGCCGGGGAGTTCATCATCAACCCCGGTCCGGACACGGCATTGGACAGCGCGTGCAAGTTGTTCGTGCTCGGCAATGAGAACCAGCTCCGTTTGCTCAACCGTTTGTTCGGTCTGCAAACTCCAGAGGCCCCTCCTCCCCAGGAGGCGTAACCTGCGGCCTATATTGCGGCCAACGCGAACCAATCGATTCATGAAACGCCTGATTGCCGCCAGCACTGCGCTGACTGCCCTGTTCTTTTTGCCCCTCCACGCCTCTGCCGCCTCGGTGGACGACGCCATCAACAATGTGATGGGACCCATCACCGACGTGATCACCTCCGTCATTTTCTGGAGCATCCAGATCGGGGAGTTTTCGGTTCCGTTCGTCCTCATCTGGCTCTTTTTCGGCGCCCTGTTCTTTACGGTCTACTATCGCTTCGTCAACATTCGGGCGTTCCGTCATGCGCTGGATGTCGTGCGCGGCAAATTCGACGATCCCAACCACCAGGGGGAGGTGTCCCATTTCCAGGCGCTGACCGCCGCCCTGAGTGGCACGGTGGGTGTCGGCAACATTGCCGGTGTGGCCGTGGCGGTGTCCCTCGGTGGACCAGGAGCGACGTTCTGGATGATCATCGCGGGCCTGTTCGGCATGAGCAGCAAATTCGTGGAGTGCACACTCGGCCTGAAGTACCGTCGCCAGAATCCCGACGGGTCGGTTTCCGGCGGCCCGATGTACTACCTGCGTGACGGACTCGCGAAGAAGGGCAACGCCGGCCTCGGCAAGGTTCTCGCCGCCCTGTTCGCCATCGCGTGCATCGGCGGCTCCTTCGGAGGCGGCAACATGGTGCAGATCAATCAAGCCACCCAGCAGCTCATTGCGGTGACCGGAGGCGAATCCAGCTTCCTTTACGGGCAGGGATGGATCTTCGGCACCGTCATGGCGGTCATCGTGGGAGTGGTGATCCTCGGCGGCATCAAGTCCATCGCCAAGGTGACCGACAAGATTGTCCCCTTCATGGTGGGCATCTACATCCTCGGTGCCCTGTGGGTCATCCTCACCAACCTCGGCGCCGTTCCTTCTGCTTTCGGCCGCATCTTAAGCGGTGCCTTTGACACGGAGGCCATGTACGGCGGCCTGGTCGGTGTGCTCATCCAAGGCATCCGCCGGGCGGCTTTCTCCAACGAGGCGGGCATTGGTTCCGCCTCCATTGCGCACAGTGCGGCCAAGACCGATGAGCCCGTCAGCGAGGGCATCGTTGCCCTTCTCGAGCCCTTCATCGACACCGTGGTCATCTGCACGATGACGGCCCTCGTCATTGTCATCACGGACTATGGCCAGTTCGACTCCGTCACCGTCCTCGGCAATGCCCAATCAGGCTCCTTGGACGCCATCGGTTTGACCTCAAGCAGCTTCGAGCAGAGCATCAGCTGGTTTCCCAGCGTCTTGTCGCTGGCCGTCATTCTCTTCGCCCTCTCCACGATGATTTCCTGGAGCTACTACGGGCTGAAGGCCTGGACCTACCTCTTTGGTGAGACCAAGGCGGCCGACCTGAGCTACAAGGCGGTGTTCTGCCTCTTCGTCATCGTGGGCAGCGCGATCAGTGCCAGCAGCGTATTTGACTTCGGGGACGCCATGATTTTCGCCATGTGCTTCCCCAATGTCCTGGGCCTGTACTTCCTCGCAGGAGAGGTCAAGGAGGATCTGGCCGACTATCTCGGTCGTGTGAAGTCGGGCGAGATCAAGCGCTACGACTGAGGCGCTCCCCTTTCCAATTCCGCCGTGCCCCGCTTCTGAGGGAGGAGCGGCTGGGCGTCTGGCTCATCGGGGTCATCCTGCTCCTTTGGGGTGGGATGGAGGCGTGGTGGGCGGCGGTGCGAGAGCCGGTGGAGCCCATTGGCGTGACCGAGTTGTTGGAGGCGCTCTGGTGGCTGCCAGGTCCCGAAGAGGCTGCCGAGGAAGGGTTGGTCAAAGCGGCTTCCTGGGGCCCAATCGACGTGGAGGGACTGGACTCGGCCGGATGGGTTGGACTCGGCCTGAGCCCCCGTCAGGCGGCCTCGGCCATGCGCTATCGCAAAGCAGTCGGCGGATTTCGGAATGCTCAGGCATTGGGCCGGATGCGGGTTCTGCCCAAGGGTTGGTTGGAACGCCATGGAGATCGGCTGGTGTTTCCGGTGGATCATTCCACCCTGGAGGAGAACTTGGGTTGGAAGGAAGCTGAACGGTCCAGAGTGGAGGTCCCGACCCGCAGGGCGAGCACAGAGGAGCGGGTCAGGCCGGTCGACCTCAATGTGGCGGACAGCCTGGCACTCATAGGCATTCCCGGTGTCGGGCCTTGGGTCAGCGGGAGGATCCTGGACGCCCGGCGCCGCTGGGGTGGATTCGCGGACACATCCCTGCTGGTCGAGGCATTGGGTTGGGACAGTCTGGCCAGGGCCATCATGCCGAGGTTCACGTGCGGTCCCGAAGCCGTGCGTCGGCGATGTCCGGACACTCTGTCCATGGAGGAGTGGGAGGGCCTTCCGGGAATCAACCGGCGTGAGGCAGCGACCATCGCCCGGTTCGTGGGCCACCATGGAGGAAGCCCGGAAACGCTCAAATCCTGCCGGATTCTGGATTCAATCCAGTGGAATCGGGTATTCCCTTATCTCAGGTGCGGTGAGGAAGAACATCCTTGACGATATTTATAGGACAATCCCGACGCAATGAACTTCGAGGAGAAAGAGACGATTCCCGCCATCCGGGACATGGTGCGTGACTTCAGCGCTCAGGAAATCCTGCCCCATGTGATGGAATGGGATGAAGCCCAGCATTTTCCCCGAGAGACCTTCTCCCGGATGGGCGAGCTCGGGTTGTTGGGCATGCTGGTCCCCGAGGCATACGGTGGCGCCGGCTTGGGGTACTTCGAGTACGCTGCGGCCATCGAGGAATTGGCCGCTGTCTGTGGCGCGGTGGGCCTCAGCATGGCGGCACACAACAGCCTGTGCACCAATCACATTCTCACGTTTGGTACGGAGGAGCAAAAGCAACGCTGGTTGCCCCGACTCGCATCGGGTGAACACATCGGCGCTTGGGGTTTGACCGAGGCGGGAACCGGGTCGGATGCCATGCGGATGCGTTGCACGGCCGTTTTGGAGGGCGACGAATGGGTGTTGAACGGCACGAAAAACTGGATCACCCATGGCATCACGGCAGAGGTGGCCGTCGTGCTGGTCAGGACGGGTGAACTGCTGGACAGTCACGGCATCACGGCCATGGTCGTGGAGCGGGGAACCCCCGGCTTTCGGGGTGGAAAAAAGGAGAACAAGCTGGGAATGCGCGCGAGCGAGACGGCTGAGCTGGTGTTTGAGGATTGCCGGGTTCCGGCAGCCAATGTCCTCGGCGAGGTCGGGGAGGGGTTCATCCAGGCGATGAAAATTCTCGACGGAGGACGGATCAGCATCGCCGCGCTGTCGTTGGGGATTGCCCGGGGGGCCTTTGACGCGGCCCGGAACTATGCGAAACAGCGCGAACAGTTCGGTCAGCCCATCGCCCATTTTCAGGGCATCGGGTTCAAGTTGGCCGACATGGCGGTGGGCATCGAGGCGGCGCGGAATCTCATCCAGAAGGCCTGCTGGGCCAAGGAAAATGGAGGAGATGTGACCCGGCTCGGCGCCATGGCGAAGTACCAGGCCTCTGAGATGTGCGTGCAGGTGGCGACGGACGCCATTCAGGTCTTCGGCGGGTATGGGTACACCAAGGAATTCCCGGTGGAAAAGCACTACCGGGATGCCAAGTTGTGCACGATTGGGGAGGGCACGAGCGAAATCCAGAAACTCGTCATCTCGCGCGGACTGATCCGGAATGGAGCCCAATCCTCGTGAGGGGGTGGGGAAGTCCGTGATTTCGACTATCTTCGCCGTCCCAATTTTCCATCATGCTCATCATTCCGGTCAAGGAGGGAGAAAACATCGAACGGGCGCTCAAGCGCTTCAAAAAGAAGTTCGATCGCACCAAAACAGGTCGCATGCTGCGTGCCCGGAAGGAGTACGTGAAGCCGAAGACGGTTCGTCGCGAGGCGATGAAGAAGGCCGTCTACAAAAACAAGAAGGCATTGATGGGCTGATAATTTGGTCCGCCGGGTTTGGTCGGGTAATATTACCTGTAACCAAACCAAATGTCCGTTTCAGTCTCACCTCAGAAGCCTCTGGAGGCTTTTCTCCACTTCCTTGAAAAGGAGAAGAGAGGGAGTGTGCACACCCTCCGGTGTTATCGTTCAGACCTCAACCAGTTCCAGCGTTTCCTCAGCGACAAGTATGAACACCATGAACTGGTGGGCATCGAAGGGGATTGGGTTCGGGCTTGGGTGGTCCACATGATGCAGGAAGGTCGCAGTCCCAGAACCATCCATCGCAAGGTCAGTGCGTTCCGCACGTTCAATCGTTATGCTCGTCGCATGTCCTTCACGGACCGCGACCCCAGCAACGGTGTTTCCTTGCCCAAGCTCGAAAAGCGTGTCCGTGAGGTCGTGCCCGAGCGCAACTTGGAGGCTCTGCTCGACAGTTCCATTTTTCCCGACAGCTGGTCGGGCCTGAGGGACCGCCTGATGATGACCCTGCTTTACGAGACGGGCATGCGTCAAGATGAGCTCATCAAGCTGAAGCATGCCGATGTCCAAGTGAGCCGGAGGACCATCAAGGTGTCTGGCAAGGGGGGCAAAGAGCGCCTGATTCCGGTCTCAGAGGCCATGCTCGATCTCGCCGAGGAATACATGCGGAACCGTCCCGGTGTCAGTGAATTCCTGATTGTCACGGACAGCGGCCGCGAACTGTATCCAGCCTTTGTATACCGCCGCGTCAACCATTATATTACGGAGACGAGCTCGCTTAGCAAGTGCAGCCCGCACGTCATCCGGCATTCGTTCGCTACCCATCTTTTGAATCGTGGAGCGGACATCAACGCAGTGAAGGAATTGCTCGGGCACAGCAGCCTGAATGCGACCCAACACTACACCCACGTATCCACGGGGCGCCTGAAGGACGCGCACAAAGGGTCACCACTTGATTCGCGAGGCATTCTCTAAGTCTCACTTTTCAAGGGTTTCCCTTCATGCAAATCCAAGTCCAATCCATCCACTTCAAGGCCGATCAGGCCCTCATCCGCTTCATCGAGGAGAAGCTGAGAAAGCTGACCCTCTTTCACCCCGGCATCCAGACGGCCGATGTCTATCTCCGGGTGGACCGCGATGATGAACGGGAGAACAAGCGGGTGGAGGTCAAGTTGAGCCTTCCTGGTCCAGACCTTCACAGTGGTCGTCGGGCGAGAAGTTTCGAGGAGGCCACAGCCGAGGTTGTGGAGGCGCTGAGAAGGCAGCTTGAGAAGGCCCAAAACAAGGCGGCCTGAAGCGTTTGCGAAACGCGGGATAACAGTTTGTTTCTCCCCCTTGTACCCAAGGTATTCTACACTACATTTGCCGTCCCTAAATCGGGGAGGGCTTCTTTGGCCCTGTTCTTTGACACAGGCCGGTGTAGCTCAGTTGGCCAGAGCAGCTGATTTGTAATCAGCGGGTCGGGGGTTCGAATCCCTCCACCGGCTCACACACCGACCACATGACCCAAAGATGGGGGTACGCCGGAGTTGGAGAGCCGGGGCAGACTGTAAATCTGTTGTCTTTGACTGAATAGGTTCGAATCCTATTACCCCCACACGCAAGCGGAAGTAGCTCAGTTGGTAGAGCGTCAGCCTTCCAAGCTGAATGTCGCGAGTTCGAATCTCGTCTTCCGCTCCAGGGTCCGTCCAACGGGACGGTCCAGACAAGCCGATGTAGCTCAGGGGTAGAGCGCTTCCTTGGTAAGGAAGAGGTCACGGGTTCAATTCCCGTCATTGGCTCACTCAGAAGTACATCTCTTAATTACGTAAACCCAAACAACCCAAACCATGGCTAAAGAAACGTTTGATCGTTCCAAGCCGCACGTGAACATCGGGACCCTCGGTCACGTTGACCACGGCAAGACGACCCTCACCGCCGCCATCACGAAAGTGCTGGCCGACGCTGGTTTCAGCGAGGCTTCCTCCTTTGACCAGATTGACAACGCTCCCGAGGAAAAGGAGCGTGGTATCACCATCAACTCCTCGCACGTCGAGTACGCGACGGCCAACCGGCACTACGCCCACGTTGACTGCCCGGGCCACGCCGACTACGTGAAGAACATGGTGACAGGTGCCGCCCAGATGGACGGTGCCATCCTCGTTGTGGCCGCCACAGACGGCCCGATGCCCCAGACCCGTGAGCACATTCTGCTCGGCCGTCAGGTGGGTGTTCCGCGCATCGTTCCTTTCCTCAACAAAGTCGACATGGTCGATGACGAGGAGCTGCTCGAGCTCGTTGAAATGGAGGTGCGTGAGCTCCTCAGCTTCTACGAGTACGACGGAGACAACGTTCCCTGCATCCAGGGATCTGCCCTCGGCGCCCTCAACGGTGAGCAGAAGTGGGTCGACACGGTCCTCGAGCTCATGAACGCCGTGGACGAGTACATCGAGCTGCCCGTTCGCGACAACGAAAAGCCGTTCCTCATGTCCGTCGAGGACGTGTTCACGATCACGGGTCGTGGTACGGTGGCCACGGGTCGAATCGAGACCGGCATCATCAACACCGGTGACGAGGTCGACATCCTCGGCCTCAACGCCGACGGCATGAAGTCCACCATCACGGGTGTAGAGATGTTCCGCAAGATTCTTGACCGCGGCGAGGCTGGCGACAACGTCGGTTTGCTCCTCCGTGGTGTCGAAAAGAAGGACATCAAGCGTGGCATGGTGATTGCTGCCCCCGGCACGGTGACCCCGCACAGCAAGTTCAAGGCTGAGGTCTACATCCTCAAGAAGGAAGAGGGTGGCCGCCACACGCCGTTCCACAACAAGTACCGTCCGCAGTTCTACTTCCGCACCACCGACGTGACCGGTGAGATTCAGCTGGATGCAGGCCGCGAGATGGTGATGCCTGGTGACAACGTGACCATTTCCGTGGAGCTGATCTACGGTGTGGCCATGTCTCCGGGTCTGCGTTTCGCCATCCGTGAGGGTGGTCGTACCGTGGGCGCCGGCCAGGTGACCGAGGTGGTCGGCTGATCACTTGGATCTGAACCGCAAACAACAGGGGAAAGAAGGTGCCCAAAAGGGGCATCTTCTTTCGCCGTCTACGGGCATAGCTCAATTGGTAGAGTAGCGGTCTCCAAAACCGTTGGTTGCAGGTTCGAGTCCTGCTGCCCGTGCAAAACAGAGAAACCGACATGGCAAACGTCATCGAATACGTGAAGGACAGCTACACCGAATTGGTGGAGCGCGTCACCTGGCCTGGCCCCAAGCAACTGCAGGAGGCCTCGATTCTGGTGTTCATTGCTTCCCTGCTCATTGCGGGAATTGTCTTCGTCATGGACTGGGTGTTCGGCGTGAACAGCGCTGAGAGCATCTGGCAAGGCGTGATCGGCATGATCTATACCTACGTCATTTGAGCCCCGCAGGAACGATGAGCGAGATCGACAAGAAGTGGTACGTGGTGCGCGCCATCGGCGGGCAGGAGAACAAGGCCAAGGGTTTCCTTGAGTCCGAGATCTCTGCGGCCGGCTTGTCGGACTATGTGGGCCAGATTCTGATTCCCACGGAGAAGGTCCTGCAGATCCGCAACGGCAAAAAAGTCACCAAGGAGCGGAATCACTTCCCGGGCTATGTGTTTGTGGAGTGTGCCCTCGTGGGTGAGGTGCCGCATGTGATCCGCAACACACCCAGCGTCATCGGATTCCTCGGAGCCGAGAAGCGGGGAGATCCGCTTCCGCTGCGGCCCAACGAGGTGAGCCGGATGCTGGGTCGGGTGGATGAGCTGGCCGAGAGTGAGGAGGAGTTGGCCATCCCATACAAGGTCGGGGAGACCGTGAAGGTGGGCGATGGCCCGTTCAACGGATTCCACGGCACCATCGAAGAAATCAACGAGGAGAAGCGCAAGCTGAAGGTCATGGTGAAGATTTTCGGACGGAAGACCCCGGTGGAACTGGGCTTCCTCCAAGTGGAGAAGGAATCCTGACGCAAGCGACGAATCGAAGAATCACTGAAACCAATCCAAACAAGGAACAGCCAGGACGTCCCGTGCCCTGTCCCAGAATGCTTCCCTGGACACTGCGGCGGACCTGTTCATTATAAACAATAGATCCATGGCTAAAGAAGTCGCCAAGATGGTCAAACTGCAAGTGAGGGGTGGCGCTGCCAATCCCTCGCCGCCGGTTGGTCCTGCACTCGGTGCGGCAGGTGTGAACATCATGGAATTTTGCAAGCAGTTCAATGGGCGTACCCAGGACAAGGCAGGCAAGGTTCTTCCGGTGGTCATCACCGTCTACAAAGACAAGTCTTTTGACTTTATCATCAAGACACCGCCCGCTGCAGTGCAACTCATGGAAGCCGCCAAAATCAAGAAGGGTTCTTCGGAATCCAACCGACAGAAGGTGGGCAAAGTGACGTGGGACCAAGTCCGCACCATTGCAGAAGACAAGATGCCCGATCTCAATTGCTTCTCCATCGAATCCGCCATGAAGGTGGTCGCTGGAACGGCAAGGAGTATGGGGCTGAACGTGACCGGCGATTCGCCTTTCTGATCGTCTAATCATCAGACACAATGGCAAAACTGACACGCAAACGCAAGGACGCGCTCGAGAAGTTCGACGTGGACAATGCGTACTCGCTTGACGAGGCAGCGGGCATCGTGAAGGAGATTTCCTCCACGACGTTCGACAGCTCCGTCGACCTCGCCGTCAGCCTCGGCGTGGATCCGCGAAAGGCCAACCAGATGGTGCGCGGCACGGTTTCCCTTCCTCACGGAAGCGGAAAGAACGTGCGCGTACTCGTCCTCTGCACTCCCGACAAGGAGGCGGAGGCCAAGGAGGCCGGAGCGGACCACGTTGGTCTCGATGAATATGTCGAGAAAATCAAAGGCGGATGGACCGATGTGGACGTGATCGTCACGACCCCCCAAGTGATGGGCAAAGTGGGCGCCCTGGGCCGAATTCTCGGACCGCGCGGCCTCATGCCGAACCCGAAATCGGGTACCGTCACGATGGAGGTCGGGAAGGCCGTCCAAGACGTCAAGGCGGGCAAGATTGATTTCAAGGTGGACAAGTATGGCATCATCCACGCTTCCGTCGGGAAGGTTAGCTTCTCGAAAGAGAAGATCTCGGAGAATGCCAACGAAGTCCTTCAAACCTTGGTGCGATTGCGCCCGTCTGCTGCGAAGGGCACCTACATCAAGAGCGTCTACATGAGCTCGACGATGTCTCCGGGTGTCCGGATTGAATCGAAGTCGCTCAACAGCTAATCCGGGAACTCATGACACGCGAAGAGAAAAATCAAGCGATCGAGGAGCTCCAGGCCATGCTGCAGGACACCAATGTGGTGTACCTGACGGACGCTTCGTCTCTGAATTCTGCCGACACGACGAAGTTGCGCGGAGAATGCTACAAGGCTGACATCAAGCTGCAGGTGGTGAAGAACACACTGCTTCGCATCGCGATGGAACGCACCGAGAGCCGTGAATACGGCGAACTCATGGACGTTCTCAAAGGCCAGACTGCCCTCATGACGGGCTCGGTAGGCAATGCGCCGGCCAAGCTCATCAAGGAGTTCCGCAAGAACAGTGAGCGTCCGATTCTGAAGGGCGCCTACGTCGAAGAAGCGGTGTACATCGGTGACGACCAGCTGAAGGCGCTCACGGAGATCAAGAGCAAGGACGAACTCCTCGGAGAACTCGTCGGCCTCCTCCAGAGCCCGATGCGAAACGTCCTCGGCGCACTGCAATCCGGTGGAAACACCATTTCCGGACTGGTCAAAGCACTTTCCGAAAGAGAGGCGTGATTTTGACACCAACAACAACCCAAACTAGTAACCCACAATTCAATATATCATGGCTGATTTGAAAACCATGGCAGAGTCGCTGGTCAACCTCACCGTCAAAGAGGTCAGCGAACTCGCAGATATCCTCAAAGATGAATACGGCATCGAGCCCGCAGCTGCTGCTGCTGTTGTCGCTGGCCCCGCCGCTGGCGGCGGCGAAGGCGGCGGTGGCGAAGAGAAGACGGAGTTTGACGTCATTCTCAAGGCTGCCGGTGGCTCCAAGCTCGCGGTCGTGAAGCTCGTGAAAGAGCTGACCGGTCAGGGACTGAAGGAGGCCAAGGGCATCGTTGACGGCGCACCCACCACCCTCAAGGAGGGCGTCGCCAAGGACGAGGCCGAAGCCCTCAAGACCCAACTCGAGGAAGCTGGAGCCGAGGTTGAGATCAAGTAAGATCACAACTCGCTGAATTTCAGAAGGTCAGGCTGGGCGCAGGTCCCGGTCTGACCTTCTTGTACCCTGCTTTGAGCGGGGTACACCCCCAAAGCCAACCTGCACCGTCTGCGATTTGTATTCCTCCAACAGCCGCACCCCATGTTGACGCCCCAACTGCAGCAGCGACATTCTTTCGCCACCACCACCCCGGACCTCGCCTATCCGGACTTTCTCGACATCCAACTCCGGTCTTTCCGTGAATTCTTCCAGCTGGAAACCAAGCCGGAGGATCGCGATACTGAGGGCCTGTTCAAGGTGTTCAATGAGAACTTCCCGATCACGGACACGCGCAATCAGTTTGTGCTGGAGTTCCTGGACTACTTCATTGACCCTCCCCGATACAGCATCGAAGAGTGCATCGAGCGCGGCCTGACCTACAGCGTTCCGCTGAAGGCCAAGCTCAAGCTTTACTGCACCGACCCCGAGCATGAGGACTTCGAGACCATCGTGCAGGACGTCTACCTGGGCACCATTCCCTACATGACCCCGCGCGGATCCTTCGTGGTGAACGGTGCCGAGCGGATCATCGTCAACCAGTTGCACCGCTCGCCGGGCGTGTTCTTCGGCCAGAGCCGCCACGCCAACGGCACCAAGTTGTACAGCGCGCGGATCATTCCGTTCAAGGGCAGCTGGATTGAATTCGCCACCGACATCAACAGCGTGATGTACGCGTACATCGACCGGAAGAAGAAGCTTCCCGTCACCACGCTGCTCCGTTCCATTGGTTACGAGTCCGACCGGGACATCCTGGGCATCTTCGACCTCGCGGAGGAGGTGAAGGTTTCGAAGGCCGGGGTGAAGCGCGTCCTGGGCCGCCGTCTGGCCGCCCGTGTGCTGAAGACCTGGATCGAGGACTTCGTGGACGAGGACACCGGTGAGGTGGTCAGCATCGAGCGGAACGAGCTCGTACTCGACCGCGACACCGTGCTCGAGAAGGAGCACATCGAGCTCATCGTCGACTCCGGTTCGAAGACCATCATCCTGCACAAGGAGGACATCAACCAAGCCGACTACGCCATCATCCACAACACCCTCCAGAAGGACCCGTCCAACTCGGAGAAGGAGGCCGTGGAGTACATCTACCGCCAACTGCGGAACGCCGAGCCGCCGGATATGGACACGGCCCGTGGCGTCATCGACAAGCTGTTCTTCAGCGAGCAGCGGTACGATCTCGGTGAGGTGGGCCGTTTCCGGATCAACCGGAAGCTCGGCATCGACATGGCTGAGGAGTCCCGGACCCTGACCAAGGACGACATTATCCTCATCATCAAGTTCCTCATCGACCTCGTGAATTCGAAGTCCGATGTGGACGACATCGACCACCTCTCCAACCGCCGCATCCGGACGGTGGGCGAGCAGCTCCACAACCAGTTCGGTGTGGGTCTCGCCCGGATGGCCCGGACCATCCGCGAGCGCATGAACGTGCGCGACAACGAGGTGTTCACCCCGACCGACCTGATCAACGCCAAGACGCTGAGCTCGGTGATCAACTCGTTCTTCGGAACGAACCAGTTGAGCCAGTTCATGGACCAGACCAACCCGCTGAGCGAGGTGACGCATAAGCGCCGCATCTCCGCCCTCGGTCCCGGTGGTCTTTCCCGTGAGCGTGCCGGATTCGAGGTCCGTGACGTGCACTACACGCACTACGGCCGCCTCTGCACCATCGAGACGCCGGAGGGTCCAAACATCGGACTGATCAGCTCCTTGTGCGTCTACGCCAAAGTCAACCGTCTCGGCTTCATCGAGACCCCGTACCGCGAGGTCGACGAGGGCGTCGCCAAGACGGGAGGCGAGGGCATCACGTACCTCTCCGCCGAGGAGGAGGACAACGCGATCATCGCCCAGGCCACCGTGGGACTGAACGACGACGGCTCCTTCAAGAACGACATCATCAAGGCCCGCCTGCAGGGTGACTTCCCGCTGGTGGCGCCGAAGGAGATCAAGTACGTCGACGTCGCGCCGAACCAGATTGCGTCCATCGCCGCATCGCTGATTCCGTTCCTCGAGAACGACGACGCCAACCGGGCGTTGATGGGATCCAACATGATGCGCCAGGCCGTGCCGCTGATGCGTCCGAACAGCCCGATTGTGGGCACGGGACTCGAGGGTCAGGTGGCCCGCGACAGCCGTGTGCTGGTGACGGCTGAGGGCGACGGTGTCGTCGAGTATGTGGACGGCAACGAGATCCACATCCGCTACCAGATGGATGAGAACGACCGCCTCGTCTCCTTCGAGGACGACGTGAAAGTCTACGACATCACCAAGTTCGCCAAGACGAACCAAGGCACCTGCATCAACCTGAAGCCCATCGTGGCGAAGGGCATGCGGGTCGAGAAGGGCGACATCATGGTGGAGGGCTACTCCACGCAGTCCGGCGAGCTCGCGCTCGGCCAGAACATGAAAGTCGCCTTCATGCCGTGGAAGGGATACAACTTCGAGGACGCCATCGTGATCAGCGACCGCGTGGTCCGCGAGGACGTGTTCACCTCCCTCCACGTAACCGAGTACAGCCTCGAGGTCCGCGACACCAAGCGCGGCCAGGAGGAGTTGACCGCGGACATCCCGAACGTGAGCGAGGAGGCCACCAAGGACCTCGACGAGAATGGCCTGATTCGCATCGGTGCCCACGTCGGCGCCGGGGACATCCTCATTGGCAAGATCACGCCCAAGGGCGAGAGCGATCCGAGCCCGGAGGAGAAGCTGCTCCGCGCCATCTTCGGTGACAAGGCCGGAGACGTGAAGGACGCCTCCCTAAAGCTCGGACCGAGCGCCAACGGGGTCGTCATCGACAAGATGCTCTTCTCCCGCATGGTCAAGGACCGCAAGTCCAAGGCAGCGGACAAGGCCATCCTCGAGACCATCGACGGAGAATTCGACAAGGAGGCCGCCGCACTGCGCAAGACCCTCGTGGAGAAGCTGATGAAGATCGTTGGCGGCAAGACCTCCCAAGGTGTGCAGAACTACTACAAGGAGATGCAGATCAAGAAGGGCGTGAAGTTCACGCAACGTGCCCTTCAGACGCTCGACTTCAGCATCGTCAACACCGACGGCTGGACCCGCGACGAGGGCAACAACGCCCTGGTCAAGCGTGTGGTCCACAACTATAACCTGAAGTACAACGACCTGCTCGGCACCTTCAAGCGGAAGAAGTTCCAGGTGACCGTCGGCGACGAGCTCCCCGCGGGCATCGTGAAGCTGGCCAAGGTTTTCGTCGCCAACAAGCGCAAGCTGAAGGTGGGAGACAAGATGGCCGGTCGCCACGGAAACAAGGGCATCGTCGCCCGGATCGTCCGACAGGAGGACATGCCGTTCCTCGAGGACGGAACTCCGGTCGACATCGTGCTCAACCCGCTGGGCGTGCCCTCGCGGATGAACCTCGGTCAGATCTACGAGACGGTTCTCGGATGGGCTGGACAGAAGCTGGGCATGAAGTTCGCTACGCCGATTTTCGATGGGGCCAGCCTCGACGAGATCAGCGGCTACACCGAGAAAGCCAACGTGCCGAGCTTCGGTGTGACCCACCTCTACGACGGGGAGACCGGCGAGCGCTTCGACCAGCCTGCCACGGTCGGCGTGATCTACATGATCAAGCTGAGCCACATGGTGGACGACAAGATGCACGCCCGTTCCATCGGTCCGTACAGCCTCATCACCCAGCAGCCGCTGGGAGGTAAGGCCCAGTTCGGTGGACAGCGTTTCGGAGAGATGGAGGTGTGGGCCCTCGAGGCCTTCGGTGCCTCCCACATCCTCCAGGAGATCCTCACGGTCAAGTCGGACGACGTCGTCGGCCGGGCCAAGACCTACGAGGCCATCGTGAAGGGCGATCCGATGCCGACCCCCGGCATCCCGGAGTCCTTCAACGTTCTCATGCACGAATTGCGCGGATTGGGATTGACCGTGGCCCTCGAGGCCTGAGTTGCTCCTGCTTCTAACTCATTGATCACCAAGAGATGACCAACAACAAGACCCCGAAGCTCTCCAGCGACTTCAACAAGATCCGCATCAGCATGGCGTCGCCCGAGGAGATCCTCGAGCAGAGCCACGGCGAGGTGCTGAAGCCGGAGACCATCAACTACCGAACGTACAAGCCGGAGCGCGATGGCCTCTTCTGCGAGCGCATCTTCGGCCCCGTCAAGGACTACGAGTGCCACTGCGGCAAGTACAAGCGCATCCGCTACAAGGGCATCGTTTGTGACCGGTGCGGCGTGGAGGTGACCGAGAAGAAGGTCCGCCGCGAGCGCATGGGCCACATCCAGCTCGTGATTCCCGTGGCGCACATCTGGTACTTCCGGAGCCTGCCCAACAAGATCGGCTACCTGCTCGGCCTGCCGACCAAGAAGCTCGACCAGATCATCTACTACGAGCGTTACGTGGTGATCCAGCCGGGCGTGGCGACCAAGACCGACGGCGAGGTGCTGGAGGTGAACGAGTTCCTCACGGAGGAAGAGTACCTCGACATCCTCGACACCCTGCCCAAGGACAACCAGTACCTGGACGAGAAGGACCCCAACAAGTTTGTCGCCAAGATGGGCGCGGAGGCCCTGCACGACATGCTGGCCAACCTCGACCTCGACACGCTGAGCTTCGACCTGCGCCACGCGGCCAACACGGAGACCAGCCAGCAGCGGAAGAACGAGGCCCTCAAGCGTTTGCAAGTGGTGGAGGCCCTCCGGGATGCCAACCACCGCGTGGAGAACAAGCCGGAGTGGATGATTGTCAAGGTCGTCCCGGTGATTCCGCCGGAGCTCCGCCCGTTGGTGCCGCTCGACGGTGGCCGTTTCGCCACGTCCGACCTCAATGACCTGTACCGCCGTGTCATCATCCGGAACAACCGTCTGAAGCGCCTGATCGAGATCAAGGCCCCGGACGTGATCCTCCGGAACGAGAAGCGGATGCTCCAGGAAGCGGTCGACAGCCTGTTCGACAACAGCCGGAAGTCCTCCGCCGTGAAGACGGAGAGCAACCGCCCGCTGAAGTCCCTGTCCGACAGCCTGAAGGGCAAGCAGGGCCGTTTCCGCCAGAACCTGCTCGGTAAGCGTGTGGACTACTCCGCCCGTTCCGTCATCGTCGTGGGACCGGAGCTCAAGCTTCACGAGTGCGGCATGCCGAAGAACATGGCCGCCGAGCTCTACAAGCCGTTCATCATCCGCAAGATGATCGAGCGGGGCGTGGTCAAGACGGTCAAGTCCGCCAAGAAGATTGTGGACGCCAAGGAGCCCGTGGTGTGGGACATCCTCGAGAACGTGATGAAGTCGCACCCCGTGTTGCTCAACCGGGCTCCGACCCTGCACCGCCTCGGTATCCAGGCTTTCCAGCCGAAGATGATCGAGGGCAAGGCGCTCCAGCTGCACCCACTCGCCTGTACGGCCTTCAACGCGGACTTCGATGGGGACCAGATGGCTGTGCACCTGCCGCTCGGCCCAGCCGCCATCTTGGAGGCCCAGCTGCTCATGCTGGCCAGCCACAACATCCTCAACCCCGCCAACGGGGCGCCGATCACGGTTCCGTCCCAGGACATGGTCCTTGGCCTGTACTACATCACCAAGGAGCGCAAGTCCACCAAGGAGGAGCCGGTCAAGGGGGAGGGCATGACGTTCTACTCTCCGGAGGAGGTCATCATCGCCTACAACGAGGGCCGTGCCGCGTTGCACGCCGGCATCAAGGTCCGTTGGGAGGATGCTGCGGGCAACGCTTCCATCATCGACACGACGGTGGGAAGGGTGCTGTTCAACGAGGTGGTGCCGAACGAGGCCGGCTTCGTGAACGAGCTCTTGACCAAGAAGAGCCTGCGTGGCATCATCTCCAACGTCCTGTTGGCGGTGGGCGTGCCGCGTACGGTCCAGTTCCTGGACGACATCAAGAAGCTCGGCTTCACGATGGCGTACAAGGGCGGTCTGAGCTTCAACCTGAATGACATCATCATTCCGGAGGAGAAGGTCAAGCTGGTCGACAGCGCCAACGACCGTGTCGGCGAGGTGATGGACAACTACAACATGGGCCTCATCACCAACAACGAGCGGTACAACCAGATCATCGACATCTGGACGAACACCAACTCGCGGTTGACCAACATCCTGATGGAGCGCCTGGAGACCGACAAGCAGGGCTTCAACTCTATCTACATGATGATGCACTCCGGAGCCCGTGGTTCGAAGGAGCAAATCCGCCAGCTGAGCGGCATGCGGGGCCTGATGGCCAAGCCGCAGAAGTCCAGCGCAGCCGGAGGTCAGGACATCATTGAGAACCCCATTCTGTCCAACTTCAAGGAGGGCCTGTCCATCCTCGAGTACTTCATCTCCACGCACGGTGCCCGGAAGGGTCTGGCGGACACGGCGTTGAAGACGGCTGACGCCGGTTACTTGACCCGCCGTCTCGTAGACGTGGCCCAGGACGTGATCATCAACGAGTACGACTGCGGCACCATCCGCGGCCTCCATGCGACCGCCCTGCGGAAGAACGAGGAAATCGTCGAGAGCCTGGCCGACCGGATCATCGGACGGACCAGCGTGCTCGACGTGCACCACCCGGAGACCGGAGACCTGATTGTTGCTTCCGGTGAGGAGTTCACCGAGGCCATTGCCGCCACCATCGAGGAGGCCGGCATCGACGAGGTCGAGATGCGCTCCGTGCTCACCTGCGAGAGCCGCAAGGGCGTGTGCGCCAAGTGCTACGGCCGTGCGCTGAGCACCAACCGACTCGTCCAGGAGGGCGAGGCCGTCGGTGTAATCGCCGCCCAATCCATCGGTGAGCCGGGAACGCAGCTGACCCTGCGGACGTTCCACGTCGGTGGTACGGCCTCGAAGATTTCCGACGAGAACGAGATCACGGCCCGCCAGGATGGTGTGGTCGAGCTCGAGGACCTGAGGACCGTCCAGCGCACCACGCCCGAAGGTGAGGTCGAGACGGTTGTCGTGTCCCGTTCCACGGAATTCAAGGTGGTCGACAAGGAAATCGGCATCACGCTGAGCTCCACGAACCTGCCCTACGGTGGCGTGCTCCACGTCAAGGCCGGCAAGAAGATCAAGAAGGGCGACCTCATCTGCACGTGGGACCCCTACAACAACGCCATCATCTCCGAGGAGGAGGGCACCGTGGCGTTCGACATGATTGAGGACGGCGTGACCTACCGCGAGGAGCTGGACGAGCAGACCGGTTTCCGCGAGATCGTCATCACCGAGACCAAGGACAAGAAGAAGAACCCGGCCATCCACATCGTGGGGCCGAAGAAGGAGGTGCTCAAGGTGTACTCCCTGCCGGTCGGCGCGCACGTCAGCGTGCAGGAAGGCGACAAGGTGGGCACTGGCCGCATCCTCGCCAAGATTCCGCGAATCGCTGGTAAGTCCGGTGACATCACGGGAGGTCTGCCGCGGGTGACCGAGCTCTTCGAGGCGCGGAACCCGTCCAACCCGGCCGTCGTGTCAGAGGTGGATGGCATCGTCTCCTACGGCAAGATCAAGCGCGGAAACCGCGAGATCATCGTGGAGAGCCGCACCGGCGAGAAGCGCAAGTACCTCGTGCCGCTGGCCAAGCACATCCTCGTTCAGGAGAACGACTTCGTGAAGGCGGGCATGCCGATGTCCGACGGCGCCACGACCCCGGCCGACATCTTGGCCATCCAGGGTCCGACGGCCGTCCAGGAGTACCTCGTCAACGAGATCCAAGAGGTCTACCGCCTCCAGGGTGTGAAGATCAACGACAAGCACTTCGAGGTCATCGTCCGCCAGATGATGAAGAAGGTCGTCGTCGAGGATCCGGGCGACACGCGCTTCCTCGAGAAGCAGTTCGTCGAGAAGGCCGACTTCATCGATGAGAACGACCGGATGTTTGGCATGGTGGTCGTCACCGAGGCTGGGGACAGCACCGAGCTCAAGGAAGGCCAGATGGTCTCCGCCCGCCAGTTGCGGGACGAGAACGGCGCCATCCGCCGCAACGACGGCAAGCTCGCCGAAGGCCGCGAGGCCTTGCCGGCCACGGCCCGTCCGCTCCTCCAGGGCATCACCCGGGCGTCCCTGCAGACCAAGTCCTTCATCTCCGCCGCGTCCTTCCAGGAAACGACGAAGGTGTTGAACGAGGCTGCGGTGAGCGCCAAGGAGGACCACCTCGGTGGCCTCAAGGAGAACGTGATTGTCGGTCACCTCATCCCCGCCGGTACCGGTGTGCGGAAGTGGCACAACATGATCGTGGGCTCCCAGGAGGAGTTCGATCGCCTGACCGAGGCTGGAGAGGCCGAGGAGGTGGAAGTGGTCGAGTGATCCCTCCCCATCCAACAAGAAAAAGGCGGCCCTGGGGCCGCCTTTTTTCTTGAATGAAGGCCGGGGTCGGCCTCAGTTCAGGAGCGCGGCGTCGGCCAGCCCGGGATCGACTGGAGCCGGTCCGTTGTAGCCGAAGAGGCGGTTGCGCTTGATGATGTGGTCCACGGGGTGGGGAACCATCTCTTCCCATCCGCCATTGCCCTCGCGAATCATGCGCAGGACCTCCACGCTGAAGATGTCCAGCAGGGAGAGATCCTCGAGCTGGATGTCGGAGATGCGCTTGTTGAAGAGCAGGTAGTCATAGAGCGGCTTGATGCGCGGGTGAATGGGCGCATTGTCCGTCCGGATGAGCACGTCGTTCTCGTTGTCGTGCCAGGGATAGGCGTAGACCTTGAGGTCCCGGCTGAACATCACCCCAAAGGCTTCGAGGATGCCGCCGTTGAGGTCGCGGTAGTAGCGCTCGTTGAAGAGGTCCATCATGGCATTGCCGCCCATGATGACGCCCATGCGTTTCTTAGTGTACCTCGAGAAGTATTCGATGAGCTTGTAGTACTCCTGGTAGTTCGAGATGAGCACCGTCTGCCCAAGCGAGCAGAGGATGTCCGCGCGGTCCAGGAAGTCCTTTTCGTCGATGTCGCCCTCGGATTTGAGGTTGTTCAGGGTAATCTCGAAGAGGAGCTGGATGTTGTCCTCCTCCACACGCTTCTCCTCCCGGAACATGGACAGCCCGCGTTGCATCATGTCGAGGTTGACCCGGGTGACGGGCCGGAAGCTGCCGCGGATGGCGAGGATGTTCTTCTTGTACAGCACGTCAGCGGCCTGCAGGTTGCGGCCGTCGGGAGAGAAGATGACCGCGTCGGTCATGCCGTGCTTTACCAGTTGGAGGGACAGCAGCCGGTTGTCGACGCCGGCGAAATCCGGGCCGTTCATCTGGATGGTGTCAATCTCGATCTGGTCCTTGTCCAGCTCGTCGTAGAGGCTGAGCAGGAGGTCGTTGGGCTGCTTGTACAGGAAATGGCAGCCGTAGATGAGGTTCACGCCAAGCGTGCCGATGCTGGCGTGCTGGAGCAGGGCGTCCGGTTCGTGGAAGCGGGCGTGGAGCACGACGGTGTTCGGGGCCTTGTTGGGCGCCGTCTGGAACCGGATGCCGAACCAGCCGTGGCCCTCGATCGTCTTGTGGTAGTTGATCGTGGCGACTGTGTTGGCGAACGCAAAGAACTTCTTGGTGGGGTGCATCTCCCGTGAGAGGCGCTCCTCGCAGAGGCGGTACTCGTGGTCCAGCATCTTCTGCACCCTGGGCTCGCATACATAGCGGCCCGACTCTTCTACGCCGTAGATGGCGTCGCTGAAGTCCTTGTCGTAAGCGCTGATGGTCTTGGCGATGGTGCCGCTGGCTCCTCCGGCGCGGAAGAAGTGGCGGACGACCTCCTGTCCGGCCCCGATTTCGGCGAAGGTGCCGTAGAGGTCGTGGTTCATGTTGACCCGGAGGGCCTTCTGCTTGGCCGACAGGATGACGCGGTTGCTGTCCACGGGAGAGGATGAAGGTGCTCTGCAAAGGTACCGAGTTGCGCCCGGAACGCGGACCGGGAGGCGATTAACTTTGCCCACCATGGGCGTTCACCTCACCCTTCTCGGCACCGGAACCTCCCAGGGGGTCCCGGTCATCGCCTGTGACTGCAGGGTGTGCACCTCCACCGACCCCCGCGACAACCGCACCCGGTCGAGTGCCCTGTTTGAGGTCGACGGGGAGCACGCTCCGGAGGGCCCGCGGACCTTCGTGGTCGACACCGGACCCGATTTTCGGCAGCAGATGCTCCGTTCGAAGGTGACCACACTCGATGCGGTCCTGTTCACTCACGAGCACAAGGACCATGTGGCCGGTCTCGACGACATCCGCGCCTTCAACTTCCGCCAGAAGCGGGACATGGATGTCTATGCCGTCCCCCGCGTGCAGGAGGCCTTGCGCCGCGAGTTCAAGTATGTCTTCGACCCCCATCCGTACCCCGGCATCCCCAAGGTCCAGTTGCACGACCTCGACACCGGGCCCGTCACCATCGGCGGGGTGGAGGTGATGCCCCTGCCGGTCGTCCACTACAAGCTGCCCGTGCTGGGTTTCCGGATTGGCCCCATCGCCTACATCACCGACGCCAACGCCTTCGCACCCGAGACCTGGTCCCGGCTGGAGGGGGTCGAGGTGCTGGTGATCAATGCGCTGCGCAAGGAGCCCCACCTCAGTCACTTCACCCTCGACGAGGCCCTCGAGGTCATCGAACGGGTGGGGCCTGCCGAGGCCTATTTGACCCACGTCAGCCACCTCCTCGGCAAACACCGGGACGTGGCACCCGACCTGCCCCGGGGCGTCTTCCTCGGCGAGGATGGCCTTCGCATTTCCGCCGCATGACCCGCCTCCTCCACACCCTCTTCGTGGGCCCGATCGGCCGGCTGCCCTATTGGATGCTTTATCCGATTGCGGACGGACTCGCCACCCTGCTGTGGTGGACCGGCTACCGCAAGAAGGTGGTGCTGGCCAACCTCGCGGGGGTCTTCCCCGAGAAAAGTGAGGCCGAGCGCACCCGCATCGCCCGGGACTTCTTCACCCACCTCGCGGAGGTGCTCGTGGAGTCGCTCAAGCATTTCCGGGCCGACCGGACGGACTTGGCGGAGCGGTTCCACCACGTCAATCCGGAGGTGCTCGCACCTTATGCCGATAAAGCGCCGGGCGTCTTGCTGTCCTGCGGCCATTACGGCAACTGGGAGCGCTACGCCGTCACCTCGGGCGACGCGTTGCCGTTGCCCTTCATGGGGGTCTACAAGCGCCTCTCCAATGCGTTCTATGACGACCTCATCTTCCGGACGCGCAGCCAGTTTGGTACGGAGCTCGTGGAGATGAAGCAGGTGTCGGCGTGGATGGTGGAGGAACAAGGCCGGGCCAAGGCGGTGACGCTCGCCGTGGACCAGCGGCCGCTCGACCCCAACAAGGCGTGGTGGATGGAATGGATGGGTCGGGAGACCGCGATGCACTTCGGCCTCGAGGCCTTCGCCCGGAAATTCGACATGCCCGTGGTCTTCTTCGGCTTGCGCAAGGCGGAGGGCAAGCCGCGCGGACATTGGGAGGTCCACTACGACCTCATCACGGACACCCCAAAAGAGTGGCCGAAAGGCGCCCTGCTCAAAGCCACATACGATCGACTCGAAGCGCAGATCCGGCGCGATCCGGCCCATTGGCTCTGGTCCCACACGCGCTGGAAGCACGCCCGCCCCGACGGGGTCCCGCTGAACCACGTCGAGGTTCCGCAGGATGCCGCAAGCACCGGCGAGCCCAGCCCCGAACCGACCGCCCAATGACCGCGCCCAACGCCCCCGAAGCCCCGCTCGCCGAGCGCATGCGTCCGCGCACTCTGGAGGACTACGTCGGGCAGGACCACCTGGTGGGGCCCGAGGCGACCCTGCGCCGCGCCCTGACCGCCGGCCAATTGCCGTCCATGATTCTGTGGGGGCCACCGGGTGTGGGCAAGACGACGTTGGCCCGGCTCATGGCCGAGGCGACCGGGCGCCCCTTCCACCAGCTCAGCGCCATCCGCAGCGGGGTCAAGGAGGTTCGCGAGGTCATTGACAACGCGGAGCGTCAGGGCATGTTCAGCACGCGGGCAGTCCTGTTCATCGACGAGATCCACCGCTTCTCCAAGGCCCAGCAGGACAGCCTGCTCGGCGCGGTGGAGCGCGGGTCGGTCACCCTCATCGGCGCGACCACGGAGAATCCGAGTTTCGAGGTCATCCCGGCCTTGCTGTCCCGCAGCCAGGTCTACGTCCTCGAGGCCTTCGGCAAGGAACAGCTTCAGGCGCTCGTCCAGCGGGCCCTTGACGGGGACGAGTGGCTCCAATCCCACCGGGTGGAGATCGCCGAATGGGATGCCCTCCTGCGGGCCAGTGGGGGCGACGGCCGGCGGTTGCTCAACGTCCTCGAACTCGTCGTGGCGGGCGCCGCCTCCGAGCAAGGCGAGGCTGCCGATGGGATTCGCATCGACGACGCGTTGGTGTCCCGGTTCATTCAGGCCAACCTGTCCCGCTACGACAAGACCGGCGACACCCATTACGACATCGCCTCGGCCCTCATCAAATCCATCCGCAGCAGCGACCCCGACGGGGCCGTCTACTGGCTGGCGCGCATGATCGAGGGCGGGGAAGACCCCAAATTCATCGCCCGGCGCTTGCTCATCTCGGCGAGCGAGGACATCGGCCACGCCAATCCCACCGCCCTCGTCCTGGCCAACGCCACGTTTGATGCTGTCGAACGCCTCGGCGTCCCGGAGTGCCGCATTCCGCTCTCTCAGTGCGCGACCTACCTCGCGTCGAGCCCAAAGTCCAACAGCGCCTACGCCGCCATCGGCGCCGCCCAAAAGGCCGTCCGTGACCACGGCGATTTGCCCGTTCCAATGCACCTGCGCAACGCGCCGACGAAGCTGATGAAGGACCTCGGCCACGGGAGCGGCTACCGCTACGACCACGACCACGGGGGATTCAGCGGGCAGGAATGCCTGCCGGAAGGACTGGCCGGACAGCGCTTCTTCCGCCCCGGCAACACACCGAGGGAGCAGAGCATCGCGGACTTCCTGCGCAGCCTGTGGGGTGACCGCAAGGGGTGAGTCGACAGGAAAATTCGATTCTGAGCGCAACCTTCTTATATCGCCTGCGTATCTTTGCCGCCCCGTCTCCGAAAGCGGTGACACAGGCCGATATAGCTCAGCTGGTAGAGCAACGCATTCGTAATGCGTAGGTCAGCGGTTCGAGTCCGCTTATCGGCTCCAGAAAGCCCCTCCCACGAGGGGCTTTTTTATTTACCCCCCGAACACATAGCGGAGAAAGACGGCGATCACCCCTAAAACCAGGAGGCCAACAGCCCGATGGTGAGCAGCAAGCAGAGTGATCGCATATGAACAAGGTGCTCGTTCTCTCGCCGCTGAGCGATTGGCATTGGTCAGTAGAAGCGGCGCTGGCGTTTGCGCTTGAAGAGGTTGCCCACCTTGTTGGCGGCGCGGCGGGTCCAGGGGATGGGCTTGCCGGAGCGGAAGAGGCCCTGGTACCAGCTGTCGGGACCACCTCCCCGGCGCATGCGCTTGGCCGCCCGGCGCTGGGCGCGCCACCGCTTGCGGGTCGATTTGTCCTGCTTCTTCCAGTGGTCCTTTCGGCCCTGGCGGAACGCAGCTTCCTTCTGATCGTTGCGCTCCTTTTGCCGCTTGATCTGCGCCTTGCGCTGTCGTCCGGGATCTTGGGACCGGTCGCGTTGGGCCTCCGCCGCGGTTCCCGACCAAAGGAACACGAGAAGGGGCAACCAGAGGAGGAAGCGGCGCGGGGTCATGGAAGCAAGAACGTCATTCCACCACGAACCGTGCCCATGCGGTCGGTCGGGTGGTGGGGTCCTCCTCGGGCACCCCGCGCAACAGGAGCAGGTAGGAGCCGGTGGCCAGGGTGCCCGTTTCGAGGGTCAGGGTGGACAGGACGTCCTTGCCGCGCTCGAGGCTGCCCTCCGCGAGCGTTTGGCCCAATGCATTGCGGACAGTCCAGTGGAGGGGGCTGTTGGGGACGGCCAACAGGTTGCCCTCTTCGAAGACGACCCGCAGATGCGAGGCAGCCGCCGGCACGGGGTTGGGAAAGACGAGGAGACCCGTACCGCCCCTCTCCGGTTCGGGCGCCTCGCCGCCGAGGGCGAGGTGGGCGGCCCAGAGGTCGGGGATGCCGAAGCCGCGCACCGTGTCCGGTGCGGCCCATTGGGAAGCGGATTCGAGCAGGGCGTGGCGGATGGCCCAGGCGGGCTGGTCCGGGTGGGCGCTCCACAGGCTGGTGGCCGCCCCGCAGAGGATGGGGGAGGAGAAGGAGGTGCCGTTGCCGGTGCGGATGGAGCCGTCGGGGTGGACATAGGCGGCGTCGCGGCCCGTGGCACAGAGGTCGGGTTTGATTCGTCCGTCGGCGGAGGGGCCGTAGCTGCTGAAGCTGGCGTGCTGGCCGAAGACGTCCACGGCGCCGACCGCGAGGACACTGTCGCCATCCGCCGGCGCGGTAATCTTTTCCCAGGGGCTGTTCCCGCTGTTGCCTGCCGAGTTAAGGACGAGCATGCCCTTGGTGGCGGCGATGTCGGAGGCCTGGGTGATGCGGAAGGTGTTGCCGTCGAGCTCATCAGGGCTGTGGTTGGCGGCGGCATCATCGAAGAGCGAATAGCCCAGCGAGGTGTTCAGCACGTCGCACCCCATGCTGTCAGCCCGTTCCGCGGCCGAGACCCAATGGTATTCCTCGACGAGGTGCTCCCAATGGACGTCTTCCGTTCGGAAGAGCACGTAGGCGGCATCGGGCGCGGTGCCGAGGTAATGCTGCCCGCCTGGCGTATCGAGGTGGCCCACCATGGTCGACAGGACCATGGCGCCGTGTGCATGTTCGGCGTAGATCCACTGGGAGGCGGCGCCTCCGTTGGGGAAGTTGCCACCGATGGTGATCCGGCCATCGGCATGGGCCCGGGCGAAGGCCGGGTTGGTGTCAACCCGGTCAAACCCGCTGTCCAGGACTCCGACCAGCATGCCCTTGCCTCGGTGGCCGAGGCCGTGCAGGAGGTCAAGACGCAGCTGGCGTGTCTGGTCCCAAGCCAAGCCGTAGCCTTCCGGTCCGCTCTGGTGTTCCTGCAGGGACCGCGGCCGCACCATGGGCGGCAGGTTCACCGGCCGGGCCGGTTCGTGCCACGTGCAGGACCGCGTTTCGATGACGCCGTCCAGGGCCGCGATGCCCGCGAGCACCTCCGCGGCGCCGGCCGAGTCCACGAGCGCGGTGTCGAGGCGGATCACGATGCCATTGAACCATTTGCTGCGGTGCAGCAGCTGAACGGGACGTCCAGCCTCCGTCTCTCCCACGGACAGCACGGCGGAAATCCGGGCCGGCGGCACGGGCAGATCCAGCGAGTCCAGGACAATGCCGTGGCGCACCCGGCGGTCGAGGGCGCGCTGGCTGAGTAGGTGCCGCCCGGCTTCCGGGTCGTTCAGGTCCAACCCGCAGCCCACCTTGTCCGCAAAACCGACCCAGTGGTGGTCGGGCGCAATCTGCGCGTCAGCCGCCAGACCGGTCACGGCCAGCCACAGCAGAACGGGGAGGGAGCGCAGGCAAATCATGGACAGCTCATTCCTCGGTGGACTGGAGTCGGCCCAAGGTCCAGCGCTCGGTGCGGATCACGTCGCCCGCTTCGTCGAAGTAGCGCCAGGTGCCGTCCTTGACCCCGGCGGTGTATTCGCCCATCTCCTTCATCGGTTGGTTGCGCAACTCCCGGCGCAAAGGGTCCTCGCCGGCTCCCCGCCCGCCGCGGGGCGGTCCGGCAGGGGTGGTGGCCCCCTGGTCGGCCGGGACCATCGTCCATTCGCCGAGGTCGTGCCACGCGGTGAAGGGGCCGTCAAGCCGGCCGTGCGAATAGCGTCCCACCCATTCCGGCCGGCCGCTGGGGTAGTCCGCCGAGAACTCGCCGTTCTGCGGGGCTTCCGACACCAGGCGACCGCCCTCATATTCCACGAGCGAGCGGACCTTGCCGTCGGGGTTGTAGGTCGTCCAGGTGCCCACCGGCAGGCCGTCCCGGTATTCGCCTTCGCTCAGGGGCTTGCCCTTCTCCATCACGACCGACGGCCCGTGCCGCTCTCCGTGGCGCCAATGCTCCTCGCTCCGGGGCATCCCCTCGCGGTCATAGGCTGTCCAGGTGCCGGTCTTCAGTCCCAGCGCATAGGCGCCCTCCTCGAGGAGCTGGCCTGAGCGGTGATACGTGCGCTGCTCTCCATCGAGCGTGTCGCGCTCGTAATGCTCCTGCAGGCGCAGGCGTCCCTTGCGGTCGAAGGCCTCCCACCGGCCTGTCTTCCATTGGGTCCACTCACCGTCGACTTGCACGGATTGGTAGCTGCCTTTGTGCGATTCGCTGCCGTCCTCGCGGTAGAGGATGGCCTTGGCGAGGTCGGTGCCCTCCTCGTGTTGGACTTCGCTCAGCACCTTGCCGGTCTCCCGGAAGAAGGTGAAGTGGCCAACGGGGCGACCATCGCGAAAGGAACCACTGTAATAGAGTTTGCCGTTGGGATAGACGCGGATCCATCGGCCCTGCTTGAGGCCATCGGCGTCCGTGACGTTGAAGTCGGCGCCGGGCCGGCCGTCGGGCCATTGGGAGGTGTCCGGCCCGGGTTGGGCCAAGGCCTCCGAAGCAAACAGGAGGGAGGCGGAGAGGAGAAAAACGAATCGGGCGTGCATCGCAGGTCCAAGTTGCAACGAAGCGCAGAGGTTCGGCCGTATTCCGTCCCTTACTTTTGCAAACCGATTCACCCAATCCCTCCACCATGATCCATCGCACCAAGGTCACCGTCGTCGGAGCAGGAAATGTGGGCGCCACCTGCGCCGACGTCCTCGCCACCCGAGAAGTCTGCAACGAAGTCGTTCTGCTCGACATCAAGGAAGGCTTTGCCGAAGGCAAGGCCCTCGACATCTGGGAGACCAGCCCGGTCAACAGCTACGACACGCGTACCGTCGGCAGCACCAACGATTACAGCAAGACCGCCGGAAGCGATGTGGTCGTGATCACCAGCGGCCTGCCGCGCAAGCCCGGGATGAGCCGAGACGACCTGATCGCCACCAACGCCGGCATCGTCAAGAGCGTGACCGAGCAGATCCTCCCGCACAGTCCGGAGGCCATCATCGTGATCGTATCCAACCCGCTCGATGTGATGACCTACCAGGCGTGGAAGACCGCCGGGCTGCCCGACCACCGCGTGGTCGGCATGGCCGGCGTGCTCGACACCGCGCGCTACCGCGCCTTCCTCGCCGAGGCCCTCGACGTGAGCCCGAAGGACATCCAGGCCGTGCTCATGGGCGGCCACGGCGACACCATGGTGCCGCTCCCGCGCTACACCACGGTCGGCGGCATTCCCGTCACCGAGATGATCGACGCCGATGCCCTCGAGGCCATCGTGCAGCGCACCAAGAAAGGCGGGGGCGAGATTGTCCAGCTTCTCGGCACGTCCGCCTGGTACGCCCCGGGTGCCGCGGCCGCGCAGATGGTCGAGGCCATCGTCAAGGACCAGAAGCGCATTTTCCCCTGCTGCGCGCGCCTCACCGGCCAATACGGCCTGAGCGACCTCTACCTCGGCGTTCCGGTCAAGCTCGGCGCCAAGGGCGTGGAGGAGATCATTGAGCTCCAGCTCAACGAAGACGAGATGGCCTTGCTCCACGAGAGCGCCAAGGCGGTCAAGGAAGTCGCCGACGTGCTGGACGGCATGGGGGTCTGATTCCTGCTGATGGCGGCGCCGTTCAGCGGACGGGGCCAACCACGATGCGGCGGGCGCTTCCCAACCAGGGGGCGCCCGTCGCCGTTTCCCGGCCCTCCGGCCGGGCGAGGTAGGTGCCACCGGCCAGCGATTCCGGGAGAACGACCTGTCCTCCCAGGGCGGTGAGGACCGCCACCTCTCGACCGAGCAGGTCGGTGAGGCGCAAGCGCTCGGCCGGAACGTCGAGGACTCCGCCCGGCGCCACCGGGTTGGGGAAGGGCGTCCAGCCTGAGGGGGTCTCGAGGGGCAGCTCGGCGATGGCGTCGACGATTGGGGTGCACCCCCGCACGGCATCGTCTGCACCGGACCGCCACAGGGTCAGGCCGCCATTTCGGGAGCCGACGACGAGGTCGGCTGCACCATCACCGTCGAGGTCGGCCAGGGCCGGGGCGGCGTATTCGCCTTCGTAGAGTCCATTCCATTGGTCGGTCAGCTCGGGCCAGACCGCATCCACAATGGCCAGCGGATTGTCGGGCAGGGCGTAGACCTGCAGGTGGCCGAGCTCATTGCCGACGACCAGGGCGGATCCGGTGTCGGTGGCGAGGACAGAGGGAATAGGGAAGCCGTTGATGCCGAGCAGGTTGTCGACGTCGACTCCGCCGGCATTGGCGCTGAACAGGGTGAACGCGGCTGCCGTGGGGGAGCCGGTGTTCTCGAAGAGCTGGACGCCGCCATTCTTCTCGCCGACCAGGAGGTCGAGGTCTCCGTCGCCATCGAGGTCGTGCAGACAGGGGGCGGCGAATTGGCCCACGTCGATGACATTGCCCTCGGAATCAGCCATGGACGCGTCGGTCAGGCCGTATTCTGCAGGCCCACCGCCGTCCGTGTTGTTGGTCCAGAGGTGGAGGTTGCCCAGTTCGTCTCCAATCAGAAGCTCATCGTCTCCATCGCCATCGAGGTCGCCGAACGTCGGCACCACGCTCTCCACGCCATAGTCCGGCAGGGAGAGCCAATTGGTGTCCAGTTGCTCAAAGGCGGGGGCGACGGCCGTTCCCACATTGCGGAACCGGGCGAGCAGGGCGGGTGTGTTGCCCGGTCCGAAGTAGCGCTCCTTGCAGGCCACCACGAGGTCCATGAGCCCGTCATCGTCGAAGTCGCTGAAGGCCGGGTAGGCGCCGCGGCCCACATCGATCATGCCGTCCTGGAGAAACGCCGTGGTCTGCAGGTCCCAAACTGGCTCGGTTTCGGTCCCGGTGTTGCGGTAGAACCAAACGCCCTGTCGTCCGTTGATCTCGAAGGTCACGTTGGGGGCGAGGAGCAGGTCGCGGACGCCATCCTGGTCGGCATCCAATGGATAAGCCGCCGGGAAGCGTTGCAGGTCGAGGGCCACACCACCGAGGTCGGCGGGCCAAGTGTCATTGGTGGCCGTCGTGCTGTCCTGCCCATCGACCGCCTCGGCCATGTAGCAAGCCGTCAAGCTGTTGTAGGAGACGTCCCCGAGCAACAAGTCCAGATGGCCATCGCCGTCGAGCTCGAGCAGCGCCGTGGTCCCGCCGGCATGCCGCGTGATGCCGGTCAACTCGCCGCCTTCCCAACGGGGCCCGTCGACATTGAATCCGCAGGTGTGCTCCTCCCCGATGTACAGGGTGTTGTCCTCGGAGGCCTCATCGAGCATACCGTAACAGCGGTTCGTCACATCCCAAACGAGGGTGTCTCCGCACCCCACAGAGCCGTCCTCTGCCCCGCGCCCAGTGTAGGCGTAGAGGGTCGAGCTGGTCTCCGTCCAGGTCACCATGTCGAGGTCACCATCTCCGTCGAAGTCATCGAGGGCTGGGATGTCCGTGTTGAGGCAGATGAGGGGCAATTCCTGGTCCCCGGAACCGAAATTCCAGTTTCCGAACAGGTTTGATCCCGGGTCGTCCGGATAGGAGACGAGGCCATCGACCAGCTCCCCGAGCCACATCCGAATGCCGCTCTGGCTGTTGTGGAAGACGTCGGGCACACCGTCACAGTTGGCGTCGCGGAGCAGCACCCAGTTCCGCACGGCCTCTGGGAAAGCCGGCCGCCAATCCGGTCGGTGGAGATAGGTCAGGGGTTCTTCGGGCACATCCGAGACGCAGCCCTGGAAGGGCATCACCCGGTGGCCCTCCCGATCGAAGACGAAGAGGTCGGGCACGCCATCCCCGTCGAGGTCTCCTGCGGAGAATTGCGGGGCGGTGAATCCTCCCGACCAGGGATTGTCCAGCGGAGCACCGTCGGTCCCGAAGACCGCGACGGTGTCCCAGCGCCCCAGTTCCGGCAGGCCCTGTCCCGCCATGGGGGTGCAGAGGGCCAAGGCGAGCAGAAGGGGGAGGAAACGGAATCGCATACAGTGTATACCTCGTCAATGAGGGCGGTGTGACATCAATTCCATCGGATGTCTTCGACCATGCCGACCACCGGGATGACGATGCCATGATCGGTCTCGACCTCCTGGCCGATGATGCGGGCTCCGCCGCACACGAGCTGGCCCATTTCGTTTCGCTCGATGGCGACCGTGTTGCCGTTCAGGTCCTCGTACAGGCCTTCCAACGATTTGATGCTCTTCAGTCCTACCAAGATGTGGGCGCGGACGAACCGATCCAAGGCTTCCGCGTTTTCCTCCTCGAGCAGGTCTTTCCACGTGCGGTCCTCGGTGAAGGTCATGTCGCGCGGCACCAGAACGGTGTGTCCGGCACCGTGCACCGTGCGGGCGAGTTCGGAGGACATCACAAGCCGCTCGAAGTACTGCGTTTCGGGGCCGGTGGCGATGTAGCGCCAGGGGCTAACGGTGCTGTAGGGGCGGTTCAGCTCTTCCTCGGTGTAGGCCTTCCGGCTCGGCTTGCCTTCGGCCTGGACGGCTTGCCGTGTGGATTCCTTGGCTGCGCCGGCATCCGTGGCGTCGGAGGAGGCCGCATCCCCACTGGAGCAACCGATGGCGAACAGGGCGAGGAGGGGGAGGGTCAGGAGCAGGGTGGAGAGGCGCATGGCGGGTTCGTTTTTCCAACCGCAAATTAGCGGTGCATGGAATCTCAAGGAACCAACCCGTCCACTTCCGTCCACGTTGCCTCTGGACTTCACGCCACGGCCGGTCTGTTCCTCGCGGTTGGTGTGGTGACCGGAGCCCTTGGCGCCCACGCGATGGAGCGCGTTCTCGATGAGGATGGGGTGGGAGCCTTCGTCACAGCCTCTCATTATCTGCTCTTTATGGGGGCGGCTCTGCTCGGGGCGCTGGCCACGGGACGGGAGACTGGCCTGCGCTGGGTGGTGTGGGGCACGGTGCTGTTCTCGGGAAGCATCTTCGGGCTCCTTTTCGGCAAGGCGGCCGAATTTCCCATGTCCTTTTTGGGGCCGGTCACACCCGTGGGAGGGATGCTCATGATTGCCGGATGGGTCCGGTGGACATGGGGCCTGCTCGGCCGGATTCGTGGATGAAATTCACCACGATTGTGAAAAGCCCGAGGATTCCGACACCCAATCGGAAACCTTTGACCCACCCCTCCACGTTACCTTTGACACGAAGGCTCGCAATGATCAGCCCGACATCATGGTACACCAAGGAAACACGCCATTCCACCCGGATTTGGCAGCCAGCGGATTAAAGAAAGCCAGACAAATCTGGTGGAATCTCGCTCCCTCTCAGCTCATTGAGCGGACCCTTCTTTCGGGAGAAGGAAGACTCACCCACACAGGCGCCCTCGCCATCGACACCGGCCGATTCACCGGCCGAAGTCCCCAGGATCGCTTCATTGTCCAGGATGACATCACAGCCGATGAGGTCTGGTGGGGGGACATCAACCAGCCGATCAGCACCGATCATGCCGCCCGGCTCCATGAGGATCTTTTGGCCTACCTCGATGGGAAGGGACTGTACGCCCGCGACGCCTTCATCGGGGCCCACCCCGAGCACCGGCGTGCCCTCCGCGTCCTCACGGAAAAGGCCTGGTCCAACCTGTTCGCTTCCAACATGTTCCTCCGCCCCACGCAGGAGGAGGCCGCTCACTTCACCCCCGAATGGCACATCCTGTGCGCCCCGGGGTTTAAGGCCGATCCGGACATCCACGGCACGCGGCAGAGCAACTTTGCGGTCCTCGATTTCACGCACAAGCGCATCCTGATCGGCGGCACCGGGTACACCGGAGAGATCAAAAAGGGCATGTTCAGCGCGATGAACTTCCTGCTCCCGACCGAGGCCGATGTCCTGCCGATGCACTGCTCCTCCAACGAGGGGATCGACGGCAAGACCGCTGTCTTCTTCGGGCTCTCGGGCACGGGCAAGACGACGCTCTCGAGCGATCCTTCCCGTCGCCTCATCGGCGACGATGAGCACGGATGGGGGCCGGACGGCATCTTCAATTTCGAGGGCGGTTGCTACGCCAAGACGATTGACCTCAATCCTCTGCGTGAGCCGGACATCCACGGGGCCATCCGCCACGGTGCGCTCCTCGAAAACATTGGATTTGAGGCGGACGGTGTGACCCCCGATTACAGCGACGCCACGACCACCCAGAATACCCGGGTCAGCTATCCTTTGCACCACATCGCCGGCGCCAAGCCGGAAGGCCAAGGCGGACACCCGGAGCACATCTTCTTCCTCACGTGCGATGCCTTTGGCGTCCTGCCCCCGCTGGCCCGGCTCGACACGGCCACGGCCAAGTACCACTTCATCAGTGGCTATACGGCCAAGGTGGCGGGAACCGAGGACGGCGTGGACGAACCCACGGCCGTGTTCAGTGCCTGTTTCGGAGCGCCCTTCCTGCCCCTTCACCCGGGGCGGTATGCCGACATGCTCGGTGAGCGGCTCGAGGCACAGGGAACGCAAGTCTGGTTGGTCAACACCGGATGGACGGGCGGCCCCGACGGCGTCGGCCACCGGATGGCGCTCCGTGACACGCGGTCTTTGCTCTCCGCCGTGCTCAACGGCAGCATGGACGGGGTGGAGTACCGGAGATGCGCGCGGTTCGGATGGGACGTTCCGATGACCGCGCCCAACGTGGATGCGGCCCTGCTCGATCCGCGCTCCACCTGGGAGGATCCGAATGCCTACGACGCTCGGGCAGAAGACCTTGTCGAGCGGTTCAACGCCAACTTCGCCCAGTTCGAGGCGGGTGTGGCGGAATCGGTCCGAGAAGCGGCCCCCGCGTCTCGGGAGACCGTGAGTTGACCGCAGCTTGTGAATGGAGGAAGCGGCGGAGGGTCCTGAGGGCGTTCCGCCGCTTTTTCTTTGCGCCATGCGCCGGTTCTACACCCCCGAAGTCGCTCTCGGCCCCCATGCATTGGGGGCCGAGGAGGCCCGCCATTTGGCGCAGGTGCTACGGGCCCGGCCCGGCGATGCCGTTGAGCTCGCCGATGGGCGGGGCGCCGTCTTCCCCGCGGAGGTGATCTCCGTCGGCAAGCGGGAGGCCCTTCTGCAGGTCGGGGTGCCGGCCTGCTTCCCGGAACCGAGTCCTCGATTGATCCTCTGGGTGGCACCCACGAAGCACACGGACCGGTTCGAGTGGTTTCTGGAGAAGGCCTGTGAATGCGGAGTGTCCCGCATCCAGCCGATCTGGACCGCGCGGAGCGAGCGCCGGGTCGAGAAGCGCGAGCGCTGGCAGCGGACCCTCGCCGAGGCGATGAAGCAAAGCCGCCGGGCATGGCTCCCGGAGCTGTTGCCCGCCGTCGATATGGGACAGGCCCTGACCGACCTCGCGGCTTCAAAAGACGACGCCCCTTGGCTCGGACTCGCCCATTGTCCCGTGCCGGAACATCCCGAGTGGACCCGACAATCCGTGAAGCAGGCCATGCCCACCGGTCAGGATGTCCTGCTGGCCATCGGCCCGGAAGGGGATTTTGAACCCAACGAAATTGAGGCCTTCGCTCAAGCCGGATTCACGCCCGTCACCTTTGGGGAGCATCGGCTCCGGACCGAAACCGCTGCCTTGTATGCCGTCCAGGCCTTTCACATCCTCAACGCACCATGAAGTTCATCCGCAACCTCATTTTCTTGCTGCTTATCGCGGCTGGGGCCCTGTACTACACCAATCCGAACGAGGAGGCCTTCAGCGTTTTCCTGGCCGACTACGTCCAGAAAGAGCTGGCTGACGAGCATCCGGGTGAATCCGAGATCGGGAAGGCCTTCCGGAACGGCATTGGTCAAATTGCGGGAGCGGCTGGGGGGCAGCTCGCCGAACGCCAAGACCTCACCGTGGCGTCGGTCTACACCATTGACATCGCGGGGACGACCCACGTGTTCGTGGGCATGGCGGGGCGATTTTTTCCGTTGAAGGACGCCTGAGCGTCAGGAGACTTCCGGCTGCTCGGGAGCCTCGGGCATCGGCATCCAATGGGTGACGGCCTCGAAATACTGGTTGGAGGCGCCTTCCCCGCTCCAGAAATGACGGCCGTGGGTGTCGGCCTTGTCGGGCTGGGCCGCGAAGAAATTCTCCATGAAGCGCAGGACGAGCACCTCGCGCAATTCAAAGCTGGCTTTGCCCGGAAGCAAGACCTCGTTGCCGGGCACCACGCCCAGCACGCGCTGCCCGTCTTCGGGCAGGCGATCACTGCAGGCGATCCAAGAGTCCTGTGCCATGGGTCAATGTCCTTGGAAGGTGGGGGTGCGCTTTTCGAGAAACGCGGCGACACCTTCGGCGTAATCGTCTGTACGTGAGGCTTCTGCCTGAAGTTTCATCTCAGTGTCCAGCTGGGCGTCCAAGCCCTGTTCGAATCCGGCATTGAAGGCCGCTTTGGTCAGGGCGAGGCCCCGGGTCGGCATGGCGGCGAGTTGATGAGCCAGGGCGCGGACCCCGTCGGCGAAATCGGCATCGGGGAGGGCGCGGTGGATCATGCCCATGGACTCGGCGTCAGCCGCTCCGACTGGGGTGCCGAGGTAGGCCAAGGCGGTGGCGCGCTGCAGGCCAATCAGCTTGGGCAACATCCATGTGCCACCGCTGTCGGGAATGAGGCCAATCTTGGAGAAGGCCTGGATGAATCGGGCGCTTTCGGTGGCCACGCAGAGGTCGGCCGCGAGCGCAATGTTGGCTCCGGCCCCTGCGGCGACGCCATTGACCGCGGCAATCACCGGCTTGGCCAGCGCGCGCATCTTCCGAACCGTCGTGTTGTAGGTGCCGTGGACAATGTCCTCGAGCGGAGGTGCATCGTCGGCCGTCACTTCCTTGAGGTCCTGGCCTGCACAGAAAGCCTTGCCCTCACCAGTCAGCACGACACAGCGGATGCTGTCGTCCCGAGCCGCCTCATCGAGGCGGGCCTGCAGGGCCGCCGCCATCGGGCGGGTGAAGCTGTTGAAGGCCGCCGAGCGGTTCAGGGTCAAGGTCAAGACCCCACCGTCCCGGGAAGTCAGGATGCTGTCGTCGCTCATCGCACCGGAAAGGTCGTACCTCAACGGCGCACCACCAACCGCTCGATGGCAATCCCGGCTGTATGCCGGACCTCCACGAGGTAGGTGCCTGGCGCCAGGCCACCGACGTCGAGTGTCGAAGCGCTTGACGAAACGGCCGGGGTCAGGACCTCACGTCCGGCCGCGTCCCGCACGACCACGTCGCTCACGTTCCAGACAGCGGGGAGGGCGAGGCGGACCGTTTCCCTCGCGGGATTCGGCTGGAGAGTGAACCGCTCCATCACCGCATCGGTCACGGATGTCACGCCCAGCGTGTCACAGAACACCTCCACGCAGCCAGCCGCATCGGTCACTTCGACGCAGTAGGCGCCGTCGGGCAGTCCGCCCCAAGCGATGGACAGGTTGCCGGTTCCACCGGTGATGCCGGTGGGCTCGAGGTCCCCGGTCAGGAGTTCGAACTGGTAGGGAGCAATGCCGCCGGTCACCTCGCATTCGAGGAAGCCCGTCTCATCGTCCGTAGACGTCACGCCGACCATGGCCGAGCAGAGGCTGTCGACCGGCAGGGTGCAGGGGTCAAAGTTGCAGGCGGCCGGGTCTCCGCAGCCGGAGTCGAAGTTGATGGCAGGGGCCAAGTAGCCATCGTAGAGGGGCCAGTACCAGCCCGTGCCATCATAGCTGACGGTGACGGTGTCGCCGAAGAAGCCGCTCGCCGCGGTCAGTTCGGTGCCGCACACGGCCACCGTCTGGGAAATGAGGTCCTCATACAGAACCTCGAAGCCCGAGGCGAGCATCAGCTCCACGATTTCCGGGGTGAAGGACCAAGTGTATCCGCTGGTGTCCGTTCCAGGGACGAGGGTGACGAAGCCGTCGTCGTAGACCTCATAGCCGTCGCAGGCGACAGGGTCGACCAGGCCGAGCATCATCACGCCGACCGTCCCTTCCGGGGCATTCGCATCCACGTAGTCGCAGGGGCCTTCCTCGCCGAAGTTGCAGGCGATGGGGTCCCCACACGTGGCCGGGGCACAGATCTCGAGCGGGGTGGGGTTGATTTCGATGACCGAGCCGGACGACAGATCCTGGCCGTCGAAGGCCGGGAAATTCGGCGGGTAGCGGTCCGCGCGGAAGGTCAGGTTGTTGTTGAGCTGGAGCTCAGTGCCTTGCTCCACCGGGGCGCCGCCGAGGAGCGGGGTTCGGTATTGCCAGGCCAGGTCGCCATCCTCGGTGATCTCAAAGAGTTCGCCTGTCCGGCCGCTGCAAATGAGGTTGCCCCCGTTGCCAAGCCGTTGGAAGGAGCTCAGACCGGAGCTGGACAGCCCGGGCTGGGTGTAGGTCCACTCGAAGTCCTCAGGACCCCAGCGTCCATTGTCGAAGTCGAACTCATAGACTGTGCCGCCGGGCGCCGGGTATTCGTCGAAGATGGGCGAGAAGATGGCGACCTCGCTGTGTGTGCCCGTCGTGTCCACATTCGGGACGCGGTTGTTGAAGACCATGAACTTGGTGAAGTCGGGGTTGCCCGGATTCACCCCGAGCCCATTGCCCCAGTGGATGTCGTGCTGGTAGAACAGCCGCTGGTGAGAGCTGTCCCCGCGGTCATAGGCCTCCGGATTGCCCCAGCGGTAGATGATGTCGCCGTCGAAGAAACCGCCGTGCCAGATGACCCAGATTTCGTTGAAGGTGGGCACGCTCATCACAATTTGGTTCACGTCGGAATACTGCCAATAATCGACCGCGTTCATGTGCAGCCAGTCGGCCGGTTGGTTGCTCGGGGAGCCGTAGTTGAGGTCGATGAGGCTCTGGTTGTCGGCCACCACCCCATAGTTGGCTTTCGTGCTGTCAAAGTCCTGGACGAGGTGATCCCAGGCGCGCCATTCCCAGACGATGTCGACACCGCCCATCCCGTCGGGCTGGAGTTCAATGAGCTTGTCGCTCCACAGTTCTCCCGATTCGAGAAGCTGCGGATCCCGGCCATTTTCGATGCACTCGAGGCTGTCGAGGACCTCCCAGCAAATGGCGATGACGTTGCCGCTCGGCGTGACGGTGAAGTCGTGGTGCAACCGAAGGCTGTCGTTGTTGGCGGTGAAGCTCCATAGGACGTCGTTGTCCCATGTTCGGCGTTCGATGGTGGCGCCACCTCCTCCTGCCCAGATGGGGTCATTGCCGACAGCAGCCGGCCGGGAGGTCATGATGAGGTCTCCGTTGGGTTGGAGGTAGGCCGTGTTGCCCGGGCGCCGATCCTCGGCGATGGTCCAGTCGTGCACCACCTCGCCGCAGGCATTGAGCAGCATGGCGCGGTTCTGGTTGTGCGGGTAGATCATCGTGTAGCCGTCCGTGTAGAGGGCGGGATCGTAAGCGATGGTGCCGACGGTGTTTTGGGCGAAGAGGGCGCTGGAGACCAGCAGGGTGGCCAGGATGGCTGGGAGGCGAAAGGTCATGATGGCAATCGTGTGGGCATGCAAGTTCGTCAGTTCTCGATTAGGATGCGCTGCGGGTTCAACAGGGGGCGTCCGGCCGCGTCGGTCACCTCGAGAAGGAGGACGCCCGAGGCCAAGCCCGACGTGGAAATCGAGTGGTCGTGGTCGAGGGTATTGGAATGCAAGAGCACCCTGCCCGACACGTCGCGAAGCGCCCAGAGGACCGCGACGTCAGCCTCGATGCGGAGGACGGACCGGGCCGGGTTGGGACCGATCCGGAGTCGGGCGCCGCACTCGGATACGCCCTGCGTCGTGGTGTCCACGGGGGCGGGGAACAGATTGCAGTCGAAGGGCAGGGGGTTGGTCTCCACCGGGTCGCCTGGGGTCATGTCCCGGCCGTCGAAGGCGGCGTAGTCCGCAGCGTAGCGGTAGGCGCGGAAGGTGGCATTGCCGAAGGGATCGTTGCCTTGCTCGAGGGCGCCGAACTGGTTGTAGGCGGTGATGTATTCCCAGACAAGCTCGCCTTCAGGGGTAACCTCGAAGAGGTGGCCGGAGTTGCCCTCGCAGATGAGCGTGTTTCCGTTGGGCTGGCGCTGGGCCCCACTGATGTTGGGGCTGAAGAAATCCGCGAAGGGAAACTGCGGATAGGACCAATCGAGGGCCTCAGGGCCATAAGGCTCATCCTCACCGAGGAAATAGGTCCCGTCGGCTTGCAGGGGCAGGGTCAATTCGTCCACCGTGCTCGCTGCCCCTCCGGGACGGGCGTTGCCGTTGTTGTACAGGAGGATGGTGGCATCCGGATCGCCGCCGAGGGTGGTCGGTCCTTCGCCGGTCAGCCAATGCGGATCGTGCTGGGTGAAGAGGGTCTGGTCGCTGGAGAGGCCACGACCGTAAGCTTCGGGATTGCCCCAACGGTAGAGCACGTCGCCGGCTTCTCCGGCCGCCTCCGCGGAGGTGGTGGCGTGGTCGAGGATGTAGAATTCGTCCCAATTGCGGGAATTCAGGATGATCTGGTCCAATCCGGGATGGTATGCCACTGCATTGCAGTGGAACCAGTCCCCGCCCGTTCCAGACCCAGGACCACCCGGGCCGCCGCCACCGCTCACATTGCCGTAGTTCACGTTGAACCGGCCCGGGTGGTCGGAAGGGTTGCCGTAGTGGGGCAGGTCGGGGTTCGCGTTTTGGATGAGGTGGTCCCAGGCGTGCCATTCCCAGACGACCTCGCCACCCTCCTCGCCCTCGGGGACGACCTCGATGATCATGGGAGGCCAGAGCGGGCCATCGGTGAGACGCCCGGCGTTCTCGGCGTCCTCGGGGGAGCGGTATTCCCATGCCATGATGAGCAGGTGGCCGTTGGGCATCCACGCCATGTCGTGATGGTGGTGGGCCGTGTCATTGGCGAGGGTGTAGCTCCAGATCAGATCGCCCTCCCAGTTGAAGCGCTCGATGCGGCCGCCCATGCCGCCGCCGGTGAAGGTGGTGCTGGCTTGGCGCGCGGTCCGAAGCAGGGAGCCGTCCTCCAGGAGGTAGGCGGATTCGCCCGCTCGGAACTCGCTATCCCATTGGTTGATGATGCGCCCGCAATTGTCGATGAGGTGGGTTCGCGTGGCGCCGGTGGGGGCGACCAAGGTGTAGCCGTCAAAGGCGTTGGGTGTATTGGACAGGAGGCCAATGGTTTGGGCAGACCCCTGCAATACGAGCAACAGAAAGAGGGGAGCGAAGAAGCGAATCACTGCGCAAAGGACGCACTGAACCCGGAAAAGGTTGAACACCCGGGAGGGCCGGTCGTATTTTTCGAATCCGATGGCGGTCGAAATCAAAAACAAAAAAGCGGCATTCAGCTACTTCCTGACCGACTCGTACACGGCCGGCATCCAGTTGCAGGGCACCGAAATCAAGAGCATCCGGGCGGGCAAGGCGAGCATCGTTGAAGCCTACTGCCGGTTCCAGGGGGACGAGTTCTTTGTCTTCAACATGCACATTGAGCCTTACGATCACTCGGGCTACGTGACCCACGAGCCGCGACGCATCCGGAAGCTGCTCCTGAAGCGGACGGAGTTGACCAAGCTGCAACGGAAGCTCCGCGACGTCGGCGTGACGGTGGTGCCGACCCGGCTCTTCATCTCCGAGAGCGGATACGCCAAGATGGACGTGTCCGTGGCCAAGGGCAAGAAACTGGTGGACAAGCGCAACACCATCAAGGACCGCGATCAGGCGCGGGACATCGAGCGGGGGCGCTGAAGGCAATCAGAGGGAGAGGCCGCCGGCGGTCTCCAATTGCATCTTGTACTGCTCCTGGAAGGATTTCCAGTCCCAGATGAAATGCTGGAGCAATTCCTCCATCTGCATGAGGAACCGCGGGTTGGGTACGTTGAGGGAGCGGAAGTACTCCTCCTGGCATGCATTGAGATTGTAGGCGAGATAGACGCCGCGGGCCATGGCGCTCAGGGTCTTCTTGGAGGGCCGATTGAACTTGACCATCTCGTCGCGGACCTTGCTGATGCGGGTGGCCAGTTGGTCGCTCGGCAAGCCCAATTCCTTGGAGAGTTCAGCGAGGATGGCCTCGATGAGCCGATGCTCGGAACCGCCTTCGAAGTACTTCGGGATGAAATCCAGATTGCCGGCGAGGACCACCAGCAAGAAGGGAGCGGCATCGCCCTCCTCCACATCCGGTGCGGTTTCGAAATGGGGGGATTCCCGGATGATTCCAGCCACATCGGGCCAGGTGTCCTCCACGCTGTCGAGGGTCGCGTGCACGAACATCCGCGCGACTTCGTCGCACTTGAGTTTCTTTTTCCCCCAGTTAAACAGCATGAATCAGGTTCGCGCCAAAATTATTCGTGAGTTCAGGGGTTGGATTGGTCGGGTGCCGGTGCCGTGTCCACACGTTTATTAACATCTTTGCACGCCATGAGCCAAGCCCCCCTCGGAACCCGCCTCTACCGCAGTGTCATCCGGCCCCTAGCCTTCGCCATGGACCCGGAGCGCGCACACTACCGGACCATGGGGTTGTTTGGCTTCGGTCTCGGTCTTCCCCTCGTTGGCCGCGCCCTTCGCCGGTCTATGGATCCCGCAGAGGCCGCGTCGGATGCCGTGACGGTGGCGGGTCTGGTGTTTCCGCACCGCGTCGGGCTGGCCGCGGGATTCGACAAGGACGGCCGTTGGCTCCACGAGCTCCAGGCGATGGGCTTCGCCTTTGTGGAAGTGGGCACGGTCACCCCCAAGCCGCAGGCCGGTAACCCGAAGCCCCGCCTGTTCCGCCTCAAGGAAGATCGGGGGCTGATCAACCGCATGGGCTTCAATAACGGAGGCCTCGACGCCCTGGTGGAGCGGCTGAAGCGCCGGCCAGAGGGCCTCATTGTCGGAGGCAACATCGGCCGGAATAAGGTCACGCCCAACGAGCAGGCTGCGGACGATTACCACGCCTGCTTCGTGGCGCTCCATCCCCACGTGGACTACTTCGCGGTGAACGTGAGCTCGCCCAACACGCCCGGCCTTCGGGAGCTGCAGGACCGCGCCCCATTGACTGCGCTGCTGCAGCGTCTGCAGGAGCACAACCGGGCCCAGACCATCCAACGTCCCGTCTTCCTGAAGATCGCCCCGGATCTCAGCGACGCCCAGCTCGACGACATCGTGGGTCTGGTCGCCGACACTGGCATTGACGGGGTGATTGCGACCAACACGACGATTTCCCGCGAGGGGTTGCGGACGCCAGGCTCCACGGTTGAGGCCATCGGCGCCGGCGGCCTGAGCGGTGCTCCGGTGCGGGCCCGCAGCACGGAAGTGGTTCGATACCTGCGGGAACGGGGCGATTTTGCGATCATCGGCGTGGGCGGCATCGAGGACGGCCCCTCCGCCCGGGAGAAGGCCGACGCGGGGGCGGACCTCGTGCAGGTCTACAGCGGGATGGTGTACACCGGCCCGGGCATCGTTCGCGAATGCCTTCAGGGCCTGCGCTGACGCCTCATCGCGATCACCAGTCGAAATCCGAACGCTGTCCGGCGCGCTCGAGGCGCACCCCTTTTTCGGTCCGGTGGACGGTCGCCGCTTCATTGTGGGCGTCGTGCTCGAAGAGGAGGGTCCAATGCTCGCGCTCCGCACAGGTCAGGATGCGCTCCTTCTCACTCACGGTGAGCAAGGGCCGGGTGTCGTACCCCATGACCCACGCCACAGGGATGTGGGTGGTCGCGGGCAGAAGGTCGGCCGTGAAGAGGGCCTTGCGGTCACCCCGCTTGAGCAAGGGCAACATCTGGCTTTCGGTGTGGCCGTCCACGAAGAGCACGTCGAGGTCGGGGAAGCCATCGATGGGCTGGCGGGTGTCCGTTGCGCCCTCGGCACGCGGGATGAACCTCAATTGACCCGAGGCCTCGATGGGGTGAATGTTCTCCTTCAAAAAGCTGGCCTTCTCCCTCGGGTTGGGATCATTGGCCCAGGCCCAATGACGCTCCGTGCTCCAGAACGTGGCGTTGGCAAAGGCCGGCTCGAATCGCTCCGGGTCATCCTGCCGGCGCAGGATGGCCCCGCCACAATGGTCGAAGTGCAGGTGGGTCAGGAAGACGTCGGTGATGTCGTTGCGGTGGAAGCCGAGCGCGTGGAGTTGGGCGTCGAGGTCCTCCGGTCGCGGGGCGTAGTGGCCGAAGAACTTCTCGCCCTGCTTGTCGCCCATGCCGCAGTCGACGAGCATCAGGCGGTCGCCCTCCTCGATCAGGAGGGAGCGAAGGGCCCAATCGCAGCGGTTGCGCTCATCGGTGGGGTGGTTCTTTGTCCAGAGCGGCTTCGGGACCACGCCGAACATGGCGCCACCGTCCAACTTGAACAGGCCGTGGGTGACCGTGTGGATCGTCATGCCGGAAAGGTACGGGCCCCCCGCGTCGTGGGCCGTATTTTCGTCCTTTGAACGGTTCGCCTTCGATGTCCGATTCCACCCCCCTCCTCGCCATCAGCCCTGTTGATGGCCGGTACCGCCGCCACACCGCCCCACTCGCGCCCTACTTCTCCGAAGCCGGGCTCATTCAATACCGCGTTCGCGTGGAGGTGGAGTACCTCATCGCCTTGCACGCCGCCGGCCTGTCCCAGCTTCCCGCCCTCACCGAGGCGCAGGTGGAGGGTCTCCGTCGCGTCTATGTGGACTTCGGATCGGCCGACGCTCAAGCCGTGAAGGACATCGAAAAGACGACCAACCACGACGTCAAGGCCGTCGAGTACTTCATCAAGGACAAACTCGCCCCCATCGGCCTCGAAGACCGCGCCGAGTTTGTCCACTTCGGCCTGACCTCCCAGGACGTCAACAACACCGCCATCCCGCTGTCCATGGCCGAGGCCACGGCCGACGTGCTGCTGCCCGCCCTACAAGCCGTGCGGGACGATCTCGCCGGCCTGGCCGAACAGTGGAAGGACGTGCCCATGCTCGCCCGGACCCACGGTCAGCCCGCCAGCCCGGTCACGCTCGGCAAGGAATTCGCGGTGTTCGTTGAACGGCTAGACCACGCCGTCGCCCAGTTCGAGGCGGTGCCGTTTGCCGCGAAATTCGGCGGCGCCACCGGGGGCTTCAATGCCCACCACGTGGCCTACCCCGACACCGATTGGCACGCGTTCGCCGACCGATTCGTCTCCGAGGAGTTGGGCCTGCACCGCAGCCATCCGACCACGCAGATCGAGCACTACGATTACCTCGCCGCCTGGTGCCATGCCCTTCAGCGGATCCACACCATCCTCATCGACCTCGACCGGGACATTTGGCACTACATCAGCCTCGATTACTTCAAGCAGAAGGTCGTCGAGGGGGAGGTCGGATCCTCGGCCATGCCGCACAAGGTCAACCCCATTGATTTCGAGAACAGCGAGGGCAACCTCGGGGTGGCCAATGCCCTCCTGGGTCACTTCGCCAGCAAGCTGCCCATCAGCCGCCTTCAGCGCGACCTGACCGACAGCACGGTCCTGCGCAACGTCGGTGTGCCTGTTGGCCATAGCCTCATCGCCCTCAATGCCCTCCGCAAGGGCCTCGGAAAGCTCCTTCTCAACGAGGCCCGGCTTCAGGCCGACCTCGAGGCCCAATGGGCGGTGGTCGCCGAGGCCATCCAGACCGTGCTGCGGCGCGAAGGAGTGGAGAAGCCCTATGAGTTGCTCAAGGCGCTGACCCGGGGCAAGGCGGGCATCGACGCCGCCTCCATCGCCGAGTTCATCGCGGGACTGCCCGTGTCGGACGCCATCAAGGCTGAGCTGTCCGCCATCACGCCGCACAACTACCTCGGCACGACCGGCGCATGAGGCGGTTTGGCGACCTTTTCCGGCTCGTCCTCCGCTACCGCCTGAACCTGGCGGGCAACATTGCCTTCAACGCCCTCGGTTCTGTTCTGTCCCTCTTCACGTTCCTCGCCATTGTGCCCTTCTTGCGCATCCTGTTCCGCACGGAGCCGTCGGCCGGGGCAACGGATTCTGCTGAATCCGGGGAGGGCGCCGAAGCCCTCTTCGCCCGTCTGGCGACCCACCTCGATGCCTTCGTCGCCGAGCATGGTGCTGAGCAGGCCCTGCTGTGGATGTGCGGCGCCATTGGCGTGCTCGCCTTCGTCAAGAATCTCGTCACCTACCTCTCTTTCTACAGCCTGGCGACCATCCGGACGGGGGTGGCCCGGGACCTGCGTGAGCAGCTCTTCGACCGGGTGCTGGCCCTGCCCATCGGATACTTCACTGAGCAGCGCAAGGGCGACCTCATCAGCCGGATGACCAATGATCTGATGGAGGTCGAATTCAGTGTCATCGGCACGCTGGAAGTTCTGTTCAAGGCGCCGATCATGATCCTGTTGTCGCTGGTGACGCTGTTTGCCATCAGCTGGGAATTGACCCTGTTTGCCCTTGTCTTCATGCCGGTGGCCGGCTTCATCATCTCGCGCATCGCCACGGCCCTGCGTGGGGCAGCCGGTCGCGGCAAGGAGCGACTTGGCGATTTGATCAGCCGGCTCGAGGAGACGCTCGGGGCCATGGTGGTGGTCAAGGCCTACGACGCCGCCCCCCGCTTCCGAAGCCGGTTTGCCGAGCACAACGAGGGCTACTTCCGCCTCATGCGGAAGCTCTACAAGCGGGAGTATCTGAGCTCCCCCGTCAGCGAGTTTGTCTCCATGACGGTCATCGCCATCCTGCTCGCTGTGGGGGGGCGCCTTGTCCTGCGTGGGGAGGGGCTCGAGGGCGAGCTCTTCATCGGCTACCTCGTGGTCTTCTCCCAGATCATCCCGCCGGCCCGCTCTCTGAGCGACGCGATCTTCAAGGTGCAGAAGGGCGCCGCCTCGCTCGACCGACTCGATGAAGTGCTGCGGGCCGAACTCGAGATTGAGGAGCCGTCCACTCCGGTCCCGTTCCGCTTCGAAGAGGGGCTGCGGTTCCGGGACGTCCACTTCACCTATGCCGGAGCAGCCTCACCCGCACTCGCAGGATTCTCCATCGAGGTGGCCAAGGGGGAGACGGTGGCGCTGGTCGGCGCGTCGGGCAGCGGAAAAACGACGGTGGCCCGCCTGCTCCTTCGCCTGTACGATCCGGCGTCCGGAAGCCTCGAAGTCGACGGGGTGGGCCTCCGACAGCTGGACAGCGGAGAACTCCGGCGCCACATCGGCTTCGTGACCCAAGATCCCCTTCTGTTCAACGATTCGGTCGAAGCCAACATCGCCCTCTTCGATCCCCACCCCGATTCCGTCCGCATCCGGACGGTGGCGGAGGTGGCCAATGCGTTGCCTTTCATCGACGACCTGCCCGACGGCATGGCCACGCCCATTGGTGACGGAGGAGGCCGCCTGTCGGGCGGTCAGCGCCAGCGACTCGCCATCGCTCGCGCCCTGTACCACGATCCGCCCATCCTCGTGCTCGATGAGGCGACCAGTGCCCTCGACGCCGAAGGGGAGCGATTGGTCCAAGAGGCCATTGAGCGCATCATGGAGGACCGCACGGCACTCGTCATCGCGCACCGCCTGTCGACGGTCCGGCGGGCAGACCGCATCGTCGTCATGGCCGGAGGGCGCATCGCCGAGTCGGGAACCCACGATGAGCTCATGGCGCTCGGTGGGGCTTACCACGGCATGGTCACTCTCCAGCAACTCGGAACGTGAAACCGCCGCGTTCCTTCCTCTCCAGCATCCTGAGATTTCGTTGTCCCGCATGTCGCGAGGGCCGGCTCTTTCGGGTGCGCAATGCCTACCGGCTACGGACCATCAACGATTCTGTCCCGGCGTGCCCCGTATGCAAGGCGGATTTCACGCGGGAGCCGGGCTTCTATTTCGGGGCGGCCTACGTCAGCTATGCACTGACCGTGGCCCTCTGGATCGCTGTGCTGGTGGCGCTGCTCACCTTCGGGGACTTGGGCTGGATTGAATTCACGGGGTTCTTCGAGCAACCGGAGGTGTTCCTGGTCTGTGGCATTGTGACCCTGATTGTGCTTCTGCCCCTGGTCCAGCGTCTGAGCCGGTCCATCTGGATCCACTTCTTCTTGCGGTACGGGGAACGGGGCGATGGCGGCCAGGCTTGAGAAACGAATCTCCTGAAAATGGAAAGGGTCCTCGCGTTCGAGGACCCCTTCGTTTCACCAAATCGCCTGTTCCCTTGCGGGAGCGGCTTTAACCAAAACCGTTTCCCTATACCGGAGTGGCTCCCTTGGGGTTACAGCGCAACGAAAAAAAACCACAGAAAAATTCTCAAATCACTGATAACAAGCACTTTAAAATCGAAAAAAAAATTTCGAGAAGGAGGATGGTGAGGGGCAAATCCCCCCGCGGCCGAGCCCGGGCCGGTCGTACCTTGCGGACATGGCCGACCACCAGCCCATCATCTGGATTACCGGACAGCCCGGAGCGGGCAAGTCGACCATTGGTCGCGCCCTGCTCGACAGCCTTCGGGAGGATGGGGTGGACACCTTCCTCGTGGATGGGGATGATCTTCGGGCGCTGACGGCCAACGCGGACTACAGCCCGGCCGGCCGGGAGGCCAACATACGCCGGGCGCAGGACATCGCGCTGTATTTGAGCCGCCAGGGCCGGGTGGCCATCGTGGCGGTCGTGGCCCCGTTCAAGTGGCTCCGGGAGGAGTTCAAGGCGCGGGCCACTGTACGGGAGGTCTATGTCCACACCACGGAGATTCGCGGTCGGGAGCATTTCCACAGCGATGAATACGGTGCTCCGGAGACCGATTTCCTCGACTTGGACACCACGGAGGCCGATGTGGTGCAATCGGTTCGGGAGGTCCGCCGCTATGCCGACCTTTGACGCCCTGACCTGACCCACCATGGAAACGAAAGCAAGCCGGCGGAGGCATTTGGCCAAGACCATCACATGGCGGATCATCGCTTCGGCCACGACATTCACCTTTGTCTACGTCGTATTTGGGGACATCAAGGCGGCCAGTGGCATCATGTTGGCGGAAAGCATCCTCAAGATGGTGCTGTACTATTTCCACGAGCGGGCCTGGTTCCGCTACGGAAGCATTGGAAGGAAGAACGATGAGTGATTACAACCTGAGTCACCTCGACGAGCTCGAGGCGGAAGGCATCTACGTGTTGCGGGAAGTGGCGGCCCAATTCGAACGGCCGGCCATCCTGTTCAGCGGAGGCAAGGACAGCATTTGCGTGACGCACCTGGCGCGCAAGGCGTTTGCCCCGGCGCGCATCCCCATGCCGCTGGTCCACATCGATACCGGCCACAATTTCCCCGAGACCATGCAGTTCCGGGACGACCTGGTCAAGGAGCTCGGCGTTCAGCTCATCGTGGGCAGCGTCCAGGACCTCATAGACCGGGGAGAGGTGACTGAGGAGAGCGGCTTCAACGCGTCCCGCAACCGCATCCAGACGCCGACCCTCATCAACACAATCGAGCAGCACCAGTTCGACGCGTGCTGCGGCGGCGCACGGCGGGACGAGGAGAAGGCCCGCGCCAAGGAGCGCTTCTTCAGCCACCGGGACGACTTCAGCCAGTGGGACCCGAAGAACCAGCGCCCGGAGCTGTGGGATCTCTACAACGGCCAGCATCAGCCCGGCGAGCATTTCCGGGTCTTCCCGCTCAACAATTGGACGGAGCTCGACATCTGGAACTACATCCTCCGCGAAAACATCGCCATCCCGAGCCTCTACTTCGCCCACGAGCGCGAGGTGGTCCGCCGCAACGGCCAGATCCTGGCCTACAGCGAGTACCTGAACCTCCGGCCTGACGAGAAGCCAGAGACGCTGCAGGTCCGCTTCCGGACCTTGGGCGACTTGACCATCACCGGTGCGGTGGAGAGCGATGCCGACACGCTCGAAAAAATCATCGGCGAGGTCGCTGCGGCCCGCAAGACGGAGCGCGGTGGCCGCATGGACGACAAGCGCAGCCAGTCGGCCATGGAGGACCGCAAGAAGGAAGGTTACTTCTGAGGACGGAGAATAGAACGACACCATGGCACAAGGACTCCTTCGCTTCATCACGGCAGGCAGCGTCGACGACGGAAAAAGCACGTTGATCGGACGACTGTTGTACGACAGCAAGACCATCTTCGAGGACCAGCTCGAGAGCATTGAGCAGGCCTCCACCCAGCGAGGCACCGACGGGGCCGACCTGTCCCTGTTGACCGATGGCCTCCGTGCCGAGCGGGAGCAGGGCATCACCATCGACGTGGCCTACCGCTACTTCGCCACGCCCCAGCGGAAGTTCATCATCGCGGACGCACCCGGGCACATCCAGTACACCCGGAACATGGTCACCGGCGCCTCCACGGCCGACCTCGCCATCATCCTCGTCGATGCGCGGGCCGGCCTCCTGGAGCAGACGCACCGCCACAGCTTCATCACGCACCTCCTCGGCATCAAGCACATGGTGGTGTGCGTCAACAAGATGGACCTCGTCGACTGGAGCCAGGAGCGCTACGATGAAATCGTCGATGCTTTCCGCAGCTTCTCCAGCCGGCTCGACATTCCGGACATCAAGTTCATTCCAATCAGCGCGTTGCAGGGGGACAATGTCGTGGACCGGTCCGAGCACATGGCTTGGTATGATGGCCCGACCCTGCTCCATCACCTCGAGCACGTGCATGTGGCGGCCGACCGCAACCTGCAGGATTGCCGTTTCCCGGTCCAATACGTCATCCGTCCCCAGACCGACGCCGACCGCGATTTCCGCGGCTATGCCGGCCGCGTGGCTGGCGGCGTCTTCAAGGTGGGGGACAAAGTGGTCGCCCTGCCCAGCGGCTTGAGCAGCACCGTGACGTCCATTGCCGTCGGCGACAAGCAAGTCGAGAAGGCCTTCCCGCCGCAAAGCGTGGTGATGACCCTCGCCAATGACATCGACCTGAGCCGCGGCGACATGCTCGTCCGCGAAAACAACCAGCCCGACAGCATGCAGGACCTCGACGCCCGCATCTGCTGGCTGTCTGAGCAGCCCATGCGGCCCGGCACCCGGTTCGAGCTCCGCCACACTTCCCGCGAGGCCAAGGCCGTCGTCAAGGAGGTCGTCTACAAGTTGGACATCAACACCCTCCACCGCATCGAGGATGACATCGAAATCGTCATGAACGACATTGCTCGGATCCGCATCCGGACGGCGTCACCGCTGCTGGTCGACGATTACCGCCGCAACCGCACGACCGGCTCGTTCATCCTCGTCGATCCCGGTACGCGCCTCACGGTCGCCGCGGGCGTCATTTACTCCTGATTCCCGCCTCGGGTTCGAGGCCAAAAGAAAACCGCCCCTCGGACGAGGAGCGGTTTGCAGGTACCCAGAACTGGACTCGAACCAGCACGCCCGAAGGCACAGCCGCCTGAAGACTGCGCGTCTACCAATTTCGCCACCTGGGTGTGACATCCGGACATCTCCGGAAGGGGCGCCAAAATTAGCGCATTCGAATTGATTGGCCCAAACCCTCAAAGGGTGGATGGACAGACCCAGTCGCTGACCGAGACATCGGTCTCCTTGATGGCCTCGAAACCACCTTGGATGTCGATGCCGTTGTGGTATCCACGGGCCTTGAGGATGCTGCCTGCGATGAGGGAGCGGTAGCCGGTCTGGCAGTGCAGGTAGAAGGGGGTGTCCTTCGGGAGTTCGGCGAGGTGGCCGTTCAGGGCGGTCAACGGCATGGACTCCGCATCAAGCACATGCTCCGAGGCGAATTCACCGGGCTTGCGGACATCGATTACCTTGACGTCACCGTCTTTGGCGAGGCCGGCGAACGCGTCGGCGGTCACCGAGTTGATGCGGTCCACCTCCTTGCCGGCGGTCTGCCAGGCGGTCACGCCACCATCGAGGCAGCCGAGGACATTGTCGAAGCCGACGCGGGAGAGGCGGGTGACCGCTTCGTTCACCGTTCCGTCCTCGCAGACGAGGAGGATGGGCTGCTGGACGTCGACGATCATGGTGCCGACCCACGGAGCGAAGTTGCCATCGAGCCCGATGAAGGTGCTGCGGGGAACATGGGCCTCGTGGAAGGCTTCCTTGCCGCGGACATCCAACACCACGGCACCCGTTTCGTTGGCCGCCGCCTCGAACGCGTCGGGGGAGAGGGCGCGGGTGCCCTTGGCGAGCACGTCGTCGATGGGGGCGTATCCCTCCTTATTCATCTTGACGTTGAGCGGGAAATAGGCTGGGGGCGGCAGGAGGCCGTCCGTGACCTCGGCCACGAACTCGTCCTTGGTCATGTCCGCCCGCAGGGCATAGTTGGTCGCCTTCTGGTCACCGACGGAGCCAACGGTCTCGCTGCTCATGTTCTTTCCACAGGCTGATCCCGCACCATGCCCTGGGTAGACGATGACGTCGTCGGGCAGGGTCATGATCTTGTTTCGGAGGCTGTCAAACAAGGTGCCGGCGAGCTCCTCCTGGGTCATGTCCGCTCCCTTCTGGGCGAGGTCCGGACGGCCCACATCACCGAGGAAAAGCGTGTCGCCTGTGAAGATGGCGTACGGCTTGCCTTCCTTGTCGCGGAGCAGATAGGTGGTGGACTCCATCGTGTGGCCTGGGGTGTGCAGGACCTCGATGGTCACCTTGCCGACCTTGAAGACCTCACCGTCGGTGGCGATGTGCGCATCAAAGGCGGGGTTGGCGTTGGGGCCGAACACGATGGGGGCGCCCGTCTTCTCCGACAGGGTCACGTGCCCGGAAACGAAGTCGGCGTGAAAGTGCGTCTCGAAGATGTACTTGATCTTCTTGCCACCGGCTTCGGCGCGATCGAGGTAAGGTTGGACCTCCCGCAGCGGGTCGATCACGACGGCCTCATCGCAGCACTCGATGTAGTAGGCGCCTTGGGCCAAGCAACCGGTATAGATCTGTTCGACTTTCATGGGGTGCGAAGTTCGGGGGAATCGCAACGGGAATCGTTGCGGCTATGAATTGTTGGGATTGAACGTTTGGGTGGCGATTCGCGGCCGGATTTCTTCCATGCCGAGGGCGGCGGGGATGCCGGTGTGGAATTGGTTCCGGCCGATCCGTTCCATGAGCCCGGCACGCTCCAGGACGTCCCTCACGGGACCGATGGCACCGGCCACCTTCAGTGAGATGCCCGCGGCTTCGAGCTCATCGAGCAAGGCCGCCAGCATGTCTGTGCCTGTGGCGTCGAGGTAGGGGATGGATTCCGCGCTGAGGACAACCGTGTGGATGGGGTCGCCTTCTTCCTTTCGGATGACCAGCCGAGAGAGAATGAATCCCTTGAAATGGGCTTGGCTCGCGTAGTTCAAGGGGCCGTCGTACCGGACGAGGAGGGAGCCCCGTGTCTTGGTCGCTTCGGGAAAGCGGTTCAGGTTGCGGTAGACGCCGTTGATTTCTCCGAGCTCGGCGGTGTGGGGACGGGTGGTCCTGAACAAGGTGAGGACGAGACCCAGCACCACCCCGGATGCGATGCCGAGGACCATGCCGCCAAAGGCGGTGAGGCTGAAGGTCAAGAGAAGGAGGACGGCCTCATCCCGGTGGGTCCTCCACAGCCGGCGAAACGTGCTCAAGTCGAAGAGTCCGGCCACGGCCACAGCGATGATGGCCCCGAGTACCGCCTTGGGAAGGTGCTGGACGATTGGGGTCAAAAAGGTCAGGGCCAGAGCCACAACTCCGGCGGCAATGAGGCTGCTCATGCCCGAGACGGCGCCGGAGCGTTCATTGACGGCGGTCCGGGAAAAGCCCCCGGTCACGGGATATGCCCCGAACAGGGAGCCGATGGCATTGGCACTGCCGAGGGCCCGCAATTCTTGGTTGGCGTCGATTTCATGGTCTCCCCGCTTCTGGGCCACAGCCTGCGCGACACTGTAGGCCTCCATGAAGGCGACAAGGGCCAGGGTGGCGGCGAGGGGGAAGAGCGTTTGGAGGTCATCCAGGGTCCAGACCGGAACATGGAATCCAGGCAATCCTGCAGGGATGGCGCCCACGGTCCGAATGCCCCATGTGCTCCACGGCATTGTGGCCCCGCCTGCGAGGGCCAGCACGACCAGTACGAGAGAGCCGGGCACGCGCGGGAGCACTTTCCTCAGGCCGAGGATGAGGGCAATGGACACCGCACCCAGAAGGAAGGTGGGGCCGTGGAACTGGACAAGACCATCGAGGGTGCCCTCGATCAACCGATGAAGCTGAGAGGAGCGGGGAAGGGCGATGCCGGTCAGGTGAGGCAATTGGTTGAGTCCGATGATCAGGGCGGCCGCACTGGTGAATCCACTGATGACGGGCTTGGAGATGAAGTGGGCGAGGAAGCCGAGTCGGAAGGTGCCGAGGAGAAGTTGAAGACTGCCCATCATGAGGGCGAGGAGCAGGGCCAGCTCGATGTAGCGTTCCGAGCCGGCCGCGGCCACCGCGCCTAGGCCGGCAGCCACAAGCAAGGAGTCCATGGCCACCGGTCCCACGGCCAATTGGCGAGAGGTCCCCATGGCGGCATAAATCACCTGGGGGACGAGGGCGGCATAGAGGCCGTAGACCACAGGCAGCCCGGCAATCATCGCGTAGGCCATGCCCTGTGGGATGAGCATGACTCCCACGGTCAGGCCGGCCGGCAGGTCCTTCATCCAGTCCCCGCGTCCGTAGTCGGGAATCCAGTCGAGGAAGGGGAACCAACGTCTCACGAGGACAAAGTAAAGGAGTGGGCGTGGCCCGTGGCGTGACCCAGGTTGCCGGTTCAGGTTAGAATTCCAGTACCTCGATTCGATTTCGATGGAGGGAGATCTTGCCCTCGTTCTCGAGTTGTTTCAGGATGCGGGACACCACCACGCGGGAAGTGTGCAGGTCCGCGGCGATCTCGGCGTGGGTGGTGGACAGGGTTGTCGTGCCGTTGACCTTGACCCGGTCGTCGAGGTATTTGGCCGTTCGGCCATGCAGGTCGAGGAAGGCCAGGTTATCCATGGCTTCGACCAGTTCCTTGAGGCGGGTATTGAAGCTTTCGAAGACAAACTGGCGGAAATCCGTATGCACCCCCGTCCATTCGATCACCTTGTCCAACGGCATGATGACGAAGCGGCTGTCCTGTTCAGCCACGGCCCGGATGTCGCTTTTGGTCTGGCCGAAGAAACTGCCGAGGGTCATGGCGCAACTGTCGCCCTGCTCGAGGAAGTAGAGGAGCATCTCATCTCCTGCGTCATCGACCCGAAGAATCTTGATGGCGCCGTCGATGAGGAGGGGCATGCCCGGAATCGGATCGCCAACATCCATGATGAGGTCGCCCTTGCCGACGGAAACGAATCGCCCCTCTTGTGCAATCGTGTTGAGCAGGGCCCCATGGAGGACCATGTCATAGGCTTCCTTGAGCTCCTGCACCATGAAGGAAAGTTAGTGCGCGCCACCTCCTTCAGGACGCCGACGGCGGTTCTTGTTTCGCCGGCGGTTTCCGTTGCCTTGTCCCCCCTGACTTCCGGGTCCATTCTGCCCCTTGGGACCACCTCCTCCGCCCTGTGGACGTCTCCGTTTGCCTTGACCGCCGTGGCCCTTGCGGTTTCGGCCCGTTTTGTTTTTTCCGGGGCCCTGTCCGTCGGGGCGCCCTCCACCGGAGCGTCCGGAGTCGAGCGGGATGGGAGGAAGCGGATTGTGGTAGTCCTGATTGGTGTCCAGCGGTACCTCTTTGCGGATGAGCCGCTGGATGTCGCGGAGGTAAGTGCGCTCGTCCTCCTCGTTGCAGAAGGAAATGGCGATGCCTTCCGCTCCGGCACGGCCCGTCCGCCCGACGCGGTGCACGTAGGTCTCGGGGATGTTTGGGATCTCGAAGTTGATGACGTGGCTGAGCTCGTCTACGTCGATGCCGCGGGCGGCGATGTCGGTGGCCACCAGCACGCCAAGGTCACCGCGTTTGAAGGCCTTCATCGCCTTTTCCCGCTGTGGCTGGCTCTTGTTGCCGTGGATGGCTTCACTGCGCACGCCCTCTTTTCGGAGGTGGCGGACCAGTTTGTCCGCGCCGTATTTCGTGCGGGTGAAGACCAACGCACTCGTCACATCCGGTGCGGTCAGCACATCGACCAGCAGGTGCTTCTTCTCGGCCTGGCGCACGAAATACACCTTTTGTTCCACTGTTTCCGCCGCACTGCTTCGGCGCTCGACCTCGACGGTCACTGGGTCCAGCAGGATGGTGTCGGCCAGTTCTTGGATGTTCTGCGGCATCGTAGCCGAGAAGAACAGCGACTGTCGTCTCGGGGGCAAGAGCTTGATGACCTTTCGGATGTCGTGGATGAAGCCCATGTCCAGCATCGTGTCCGCCTCGTCCAGCACGAAGTACTCAAGGTGATCCAATCGGATGTAGCCCTGGTTGATGAGGTCCAGAAGGCGCCCTGGTGTGGCCACAACAATGTCCACGCCACGCTGTAGAGCCGCGACTTGCTTGCCCTGTTTGACCCCGCCGAAGATGACCGTGTGGTCGAGCTTCTGGTGCTGGCTGTAGTCGCGAATGCTCTCGCCGATTTGGGCGGTCAGTTCGCGGGTTGGGCTCAGGATCAGGGCGCGGATGACCCTGCGGCCTTCCCGGCGCGGCTGCTTGCCGAGCCGATGGAGCATGGGCAGGGAAAAGGCGGCCGTCTTGCCGGTGCCGGTCTGGGCGACACCGAGGACGTCTTTGCCGTCCATGACGTGAGGAATGGCCTGGGCCTGAATGGGGGTGGGGGTCTCGTAGCCAAGGGGAACGAGGGCCCGCATGAGGGGTTCGCTCAATCCGAGCGAATGGAAATCGGACAAGGGGGTCTGGGGTTGTGGGTGGCGATGCCGTCCCATGCGCATCCGCAGGTCCATCGCCGGTTCAGGACAAAGGTAGCGCCAGCCGGGAGCCGCTGGGCGTGCAGTTTGCCATCGATTGCCAAGAACGCGTTGGGGACAGTCAGTCGACCGTCTCCCCGTGCTGGCTTTCGTCGAGTCCGAGCGTCTCCTGCCAGCCGGTCACGCGCAAGGGAATGGCCTTGTCCACCAGCTTGAACAGCAAGAGGCTGGCCCCGAAGGTGAAGATGGCCACGCCGACCAAGGCGACGAGGTGCCAGAGGAACGTGTCCGTCTCGCCGGAGGTGAGTCCGACATCCGCCGCAAAGACGCCGGTGAGCACCATGCCGACCATGCCGCCAACTCCGTGGGACGGAAACACATCAAGGGTGTCGTCGAGGCCGCTCTTGGACTGGCGGGCAATCGCCCAGTTGGATACGAGGGCGGCGATGAAACCAATGGCCACGCTTTCCTGCACGGTCACGAAACCGGCGGCCGGGGTGATGGCCACCAGGCCGACGATGGCGCCGATGCAAGCGCCCACCGCATTCATCTTGCGGCCCTTGTAGCGCTCGTAGAACATCCAGGTGATCATGCCCGCGGCCGAGGCGAAGTGCGTGTTGGCGAGGGCGAGCACGGCGTCGTCATTGGCGCCGAGCGCGGAGCCGGCATTGAATCCGAACCAGCCGAACCACAGCAGTCCCGTGCCGAGGATGATGAAGGGGATGTTGGCGTGTTCGAGCCGATCAATGTTGCGCGGCCCGAGGTGCACGGCGCCGGCGAGGGCGGCGAAACCGGCCGACATGTGCACCACCGTGCCCCCGGCGAAGTCGAGAACCCCGAGGTTCATCAGGAGGCCGTCGGGGTGCCACGTCATGTGGGCGAGCGGGGCGTAAATGAACAGGGTGAATAGCACCATGAACAGGATGTAGCTCCGGAATCGGATGCGGCCTGCCATGCTGCCGGTGAAGAGGGCCGGGGTGATGATGGCGAACTTCAGCTGGAACAAAGCGAAGAGCAGGAAGGGGAGGCCCGCTCCAATTTCCGGGTGGGGGGCGGCTCCGACGTTGCGGAAGTTCAGGAAGGTCAGGGGGTTTCCGATGATGCCGCCGAGGCTGTCCCCAAAGCACAAACTAAAGCCGACCACGACCCAAACAACACTGATGACGCCGAGGGCCGCGAAGCTCTGGAGCATGGTGGAGATGACGTTTTTCCGGTCCACCATGCCTCCATAGAAAAAGGCGAGGCCCGGGGTCATCAGGAGCACGAAGGCGCTCGCGACGATCATCCAGGCCACATCGCCGGGATTGGCCTTGGCGACCTCCTGCCATTCGGCGCCGGTCTCGGTGAAGGCGCCGCCGAGCAGGGCGAGCAGGGTGAGCAGGGAGAGTGCGAGGAAATTGAGCTTCTTGCCCATGGTGTGGGGTCTTGGTGTCAGCGGGTCGGGGCCAAAAATAGGAGCCTCTTTGCTTTCTTAATGAACTTAATGCGCTGAATGTGAGTAAGTTGAGTGTGTACTTTTGACACGGAATGGTTGCATCCTCCACGAAATCAATTCGTTGCACAAAACGGGAAAGGCTGGGAATGAGAGAGCCGCGGAAGTCCGCGGCTCTCTTCGTTTGTGCTGGTGCCCAGGGCGGGACTCGAACCCGCACGCCCTAATGGACACATGGCCCTCAACCATGCCTGTCTACCAATTTCAGCACCTGGGCTGGTCACCCCCCTGGGGCTCGAACCCAGGACCCTCTCATTAAAAGTGAGATGCTCTAACCAGCTGAGCTAGGGGGTGTCCGAACCTCCTTCGGCTCCCGTCGGGGCCTCCGGAAGGGGGCGCAAAGATAGAGGGAATGTCGACCCGTCAAACACCTGCGCACATTTCCCTCGATTGCAGGCTCATTTCGCGATTGGCACCCGCTTGAACGGGGCCTCGGGATCGAAGAGCTTGCGCAGGGTGTGATACGTCCGGGTGCGTTCCGTACCAAGGTTTTCCGCGATGCGGATCATCTTCGGATTGAAGTCGCCAATCCAGGTCAGGGTGGTGGAGTGGTAGCGACCCTTGGCCTGGATCTGTTTGCCGGCGATGTCGATGAGGTACCCATCGAGCCCCTGTCCGTGGTATTCCCGGTCAATGCCGAAGACGAGGCCGACCATGATGTCGGAGGTCTTGCGCCATTTGTGGTAGAGGAACTTCAGTTTGCCGATGGCGTCAAGGTTGCCACGGACATGACGGAAGATTTGGTTGAGCTCGGGGATGTTGACGTAGAAGGCCACGGGCTTCTCCTCGTGCAGAACGAAGAAGATGATGTCGGGGTCCATCACGGGCTTCAGGGCTTTCACGGTCCGCTGGGCCTGCTTCAGCGGCATCTTGGCAAAGCCGTGGTGGCCACCCCAGGCGTTGTTGTAGACCGTACAGAAATGCCCGGCGAGCTCATCTTGGGTGAGGTCCCGCGCCGTGATCACCTGGTAGCCGCCCCTTGCCTCGATTTGGGCCCGTTTCCGCTCAAAGGGCTCTTGGATCTCCGCTTGGACGGGGCGCCCATAGATGTATTGCTCGTAATACGTCTGGTAGCCGCGGTCCCGAAAGAAGCGCTCATAGTAGGCCGGGTTGTAGTTGAGAGCATAGCTTGGCAAGGCCGTGAAATTGTGGACGAGCAGCCCCCAGTAGCGGTCTTTCTCTCCGAGGTTGATCGGGCCGTCCACGGCCTCCATGCCTTCCTGTTGGAGCCAGGCCTCGGCGGCATCAAAGAGCAGCGTGGCCACGGCGTCGTCGTCCGTGGATTCGAAGAACCCGATGCCGCCGGTTGGCTGCTCCATCCCCCCGCTGTATTTGGGATTGACGAAGGCAGCAATGCGGCCGACCCACCGGCCGTTGTCGTCCTGCGCCAGCCAGCGCATGGCCTTCGCGCCCTTCTTGAAGAGGCGGTTCTTCTCCGGGTCGAACACCTTGTCGATGTCTTGCCGGAGGTGGGGGATCCACACGGGGTTGGCGGTGTAGATGGCGTCGGGTACGGCGTGGAAGGCGGCGCGGGTTTTCTTGTCGTTGACTTCGATAAGTCTCATCGCAATCGGAATCGAGGGGCCGCAAATGTGGTACTTTCGAGCAACTCCTGCCTCCTGAGGTGGGTTAGATTGAGGAAACCATGCAAGTGAACCGCCTAATCCCCGCCATCCTCGCCCTCTGCTGGATGGCCCCGCAACACGTGAATGCCCAGCAGACGCAGGGCACAACGCTGTCCATCGAGTCCCACTCCGGTCCCGAATTCGACGCCTTCGTGGCCGCCGAGGGCTGGATTTTTGTGGCTGACATGCCGAAGGGCGTCCAATTCCCGGACCTCGAGGGCACCCCGTCCGCCGACGGCACCACCGCCTTTTCTGCAGCCGATTTCGACCCGACGACCTTTGATCCGCGCGATTGGGCCATCGAGTACAGTTCCGATCCGAGCCTGCCGACCAACTTCAAGGTGGGCGAACGCGGCGCACTGCAATTCCACAGTGCCGAACGCTGCCAGGGACTGTTCAGCCGGCACCTCACCCGCCGGACCAAGGGTCAACGCTGAACCACCGACATGCCGAACCGCATTCTTGCCCTCCTGGCCTTTGTGGGCCTGTCCCTGTCGATGTGGTCACAGGAGGTGTCCATTTCCCAGGGCGGCACCTACACCGGCTGTGACTTCTTCTTCGTCGACAACGGCCTGACCGCGGGAGACGCCACCCCCAACGCCGACTTCACGATGACCTTCTGTCCGGACCTACCGGCGGATCCGGTCATCAACTTCTACTTCAACCTCTGCGCCCTCGGCGCAGGGGACACCCTCTTCATGTGGCTCTCGGATGAGGCGGTCGGGCAGCCCGATGGGGTCTACACCGGCTTTAACTTGCAGGGCCAGGACATCTGGAGCCAGATGGACGATGTCACGAATGCCTCCGGGTGCATCACCTGGCAATTCACGTCGGACGCCACGGAGAACTCCAACTGGACCGCCGAGGTCATCTGTGAGGAGCCTTGCCAGCGTCCTGAAGCCAACGTGGTCACCACCATCGATGGCGCGGTCGAAACCGTTCCGCTGCAGATCTGCGTCGGGGAGGAAATCCAGTTCGACGGCACCGGATCCACGGCAGCCGAGGACTTCCTCATCGCGAGCTGGGAATGGGACTTCGATGATGGCAACTCCGACACCTCGGGCCCGGAAGTGACCCACAGCTACGACGAGCCGGGGGCGTACAACGTCCAGCTGTACTTGGTCGACAACAACGACTGCCCGAACGGAAACCTCGTCGACCACCTCATTCTGGTCTCCACCCCTACGAGCTTCGAGGGCACGACGCAGGACCTGCAAATCTGCGCTGGCGAGGAGTACCCGGTGACGGGTGTGGCCGAGGGCATCACCTACGACAGCTCACCCAACGTGGACTTTGGCGGCGGACTCTTCATCCCGGATGACCAAACGCAGTGCTTCAGCTCGTCCATCGTCTACACCGCCTTCAACTCGGGCCAGGTGATCGAGTCGGCGGAGGACTTCGAGAACTTCTTCATCAACTTCGAGCACAGCTTCATGGGCGACCTCACGATCTCGTTCATCTGCCCCGACGGCAGTTCGATGGGCGTGCACCAGCAGGGTGGGGGCGGCACCTATCTCGGGGAGCCGGTCGACGTGGATGCCCAGGCCAATGACCCGGGCGTCGGATACGATTACTTCTGGTCCCCGGACGCCACGAACGGCACCTGGGCGGACAACGCCGGCGGCACCCTGCCGAGCGGAATCTATGAGTCGGCCCAGCCTTGGACCTTGCTGGAAGGCTGTCCGCTCAACGGCACCTGGACCATCGAGGTGTGCGACAGCTGGGGGTCGGACAATGGCTTCATCTTCGATTGGTACATCAACTTCGAGCCGAGCCTGTATCCCGATCCCATCGTCTTCACGCCGCAAATCGGCGCCGACTGCGACAGCAGCTTCTGGACCGGCCCCTTCATCGTGGACGACGGCGGGGACTGTGACAACATCAGCATTCTGCCAGAGAACCAGGGCATCTTCGAATACGTCTACACCGTCACCAACGACTTTGGCTGCACGTCGTCCGACACCATGATCGTGACGGTGGAGCCCGCCCCGGAGGTGGACCTGACGGCCGCCGACAACTGGTGCGGCGTACCGGTTGAACTGACGGCCACCACGTCGGATGTCCCCGGCAACCTTAACGTCGACTGGACGTGGGAGACCACGGACGGATCCATCAATCCGCTCAGCGGCAACAGCAGCGGTGCGACGGCCACGGTGGACGGTTTGGATTCTCCGGTCAACGTCACCGTGACGATGAACATGACCGGCGGCAACATCGACGAGTGTCTTGCCAGCGCCACGGTGCCGGTCGGCGTCTACGCCCCGCCGGTCCTCGGTCCGGATCAGGAGCTCTTCGGCCTGTGCATCGGAGACGACCACATCCTCGTGCCCGACCTCGGGGTCTCCGAATGGGAGCTCGAGTTCGTCTGGAGTTCCGGACTGGGAGGCACCCTCGCCGAGACGGGCAGTGTCCTCACGGTGAACTCGACGGACGTGTACAACGTGGTGGTCAGCATGGCCCCGCCGTGCATCGGAGAGGACGCGATGAGCTTCGACGTCAACTTCGGCCCTTGCGCCATCGAATTGATCCCCAACGTCTTCACGCCCAACAACGACGGAGAGAACGACGCCTTCGAAATCAAAGGCAACGCCATCAGTTCCCTCGGTCCCAGGCTCACGGTCTACAACCGGTGGGGCGAGGTCCTCTACTACCAGGAGGACTACGAGAACACGTGGTCCCCGGACGAGGAGGAGGCGGCCGAGGGCACCTATTACGTGCAAATGGACGTCAACTCCTATGACCTGCCGCTCGAGGACATCGAGCACAACGGGGTCATCACGGAGAACGGCGAAGGGTTCCGCTATGTCGGTCCCCTCCAGATCCTGCGCGACCGCCAGTAATCGACCATGGCCCACCGCGACAGCATCGCGGAGTTGTCCGCCCTGACCGAAGCGCTCGTCCTCGAGCACCGGGCGGAGGAAGCGCGGTACGCCGCCATCCTCGAAGGCCAGCCTGTGGCACGCCGCAAGGCCGAGGGGCTCACCTGGGCCCCCGTCAGCATTGTCCGCACCGCCTTCACCTTGGGTGGGCGACCCACGGTGGAGATCCAGGCTGAATCTGGTGAGTCCGGGGCGTTTCGGTCGGGATCGGCCGTGCAACTGTCTTCATCGGATGCCAAGGGCGAGGCCGTGTCCCACCGGGGCATCGTCCGCTCCGCGCGGGGATTGGAAGCCGAGGTGGTCCTCGATGGAGACGAGCTCCCCGAACAAGCGACGCACCGCAGCTGGATCCTCGATGCCCGGTTCGACGAACGGAGCTTCAAGGAAATGGCGCGGGCCCTGTCCGACGTCCTCAATGCGGGCCGGGACGGCAAGCCCAGCCGCCTCGCAGCGCTTCGGGAGGTCGTCCTCGGATACGCCCGGCCCGAGCCGGTTGAGCCCGATCCTTTCGCGCATCCCGACCTGAACGACTCCCAGAACCGCGCCGTGGCCCACGCCCTCAGTGCCGCAGAGGTCACGACCCTTCACGGCCCGCCCGGAACCGGAAAGACCACCACCCTCGTCCAGCTCGTCAAGGCGCTCGTCCGTCGGGGGGAGAAGGTGCTGTGTGCCACACCGTCCAATGCGGCGGCCGACCTCCTCGTCGAGCGGCTTGGAGCCGTGGGCCTCAATGTGGTCCGGATCGGCCATCCCATGCGGGTCGATCCGGCCGTCGTCGATCGTGCGCTGGACCGCCTCGTGGCGGCCGACCCCGACCACAAACAGGTCAAGGCCTTCCGCAAGCAGGCGGAGGAGGCCGCCCGCGAAGCCGACAAGCAGTTCCGGACCTTCGGGGCAGACCAGCGCGCCGCCCGGCGGGCGGCCTTCGCCGAGGCCCGGGAACTGAGGAAGGAGGCCGACCGCCTCGAAGGCTTCTTGGCCGAGCGGGCGCTGGAGACGGCGGAGGTTGTCTGCTGCACGCTGGTCGGGGCCGCCGACCGCATGCTCACCGGCCGCCGGTTTGGCACCGCCATCCTCGACGAGGCAGGACAGGCCCTCGAGCCCGCGGCGTGGATTCCCATCCGGTCGGCCGAGCGCGTGGTCCTTGCGGGGGATGCCTTCCAGTTGCCGCCCACGGTCAAGGATCCGGCGGCGCTGAAGGCGGGCCTGGGCGTGAGCCTGCTTGAGAAGGCCATCGACCGGGAACGCAACGTGCACCTGCTCGACACCCAGTATCGCATGCACGCCGACATCATGGCCTTCCCGAATGTCACGTTCTACGGAGGTGCACTCCAGGCGGCCCAGGACGTGGCGGGCAGGGCCCTGGGGGAGCTGCCGCCGCTGACGTTCATCGACACGGCGGGTCGAGGTTGGGACGAGGAACGGTCCGCGCCGGAGGCCGACACCACGGGCCGGTCCCACGCGAGCATCCGCAACCCCGAAGAGGCGGCCTTCACCGTGGACCGCGTTCGCGAATTGCTCGAGCAGCACCCCAGCGCCTCAATCGGGGTCATTGCCCCCTACCGGGCCCAAGTCACCCTGCTCGAGGACCTGCTGCACAGCGAGGTGGTCGCCGCGAAAGGCCGGCTCACCATCCAGACTGTGGACGGGTTTCAGGGCCAGGAGCGCGACATCATGGTCATCGGCCTGACCCGGTCCAACGCAGACGGAACAGTGGGCTTCCTGGCCGAGCACCGGCGGATGAATGTGGCCATGACCCGCGCCCGGATGCACCTGCTCGTCATCGGCGACAGCGCGACGCTGGGCACTGACGGCTTCTATGCCGGATTCACACAGCACTGCGAGGCGACGGGCGCCTACCGGTCCTGCTGGGAGTGGGCTTGACGTTTGCCCCTCAGTTGACTTCTCCGGTCTCTGGGTCCACCCCGGCCGGGACGGCGTCCTCGGCCGCAGGCTGCGCGATGGAGGGATGGTCGGCCGGCACGGTGCCGTAGCCGTCCGCTGCGGTCATGTTGGTCGATCCTTCTTCGCTCTGGGGGTAGATCTCGCTGATCTTGGTGTAGTTGATCGCGGGGATGACGAAGCCGATGCCGGAGCCCTTGAGGAATTCGCGGGTCTTGTCGAAGGCGTCCTTGATGTCGTCCGCGCTGAAGAGGAAGAACTGGTTGGACTCCTTTTCCTTGCCGCTCCGCTCGTCAAAGCTCGTCAGGGCCACCTTGATGCGGAACCACTTGTCCCCGGTGTCCCAGCGGACGACCTCGGCGTAGTTGCTCTTGGTGATGGACTGGACTTCAAACGGACCGGTGCAGACATCCGTCACGATGCCGACGAGCCGGGCCTCGGCCTCAGTGTAGGTGTAGGCGTCCAGCAGCAGCTGGTCGGTGGTCTTTTCTTCGGCGCCGTCGGCCCCGTGGCGGGTGTATTTGACGACGCAGGTGAACCAGTTTCGGGTCATGGTTTCAGGGAGGTTTCAATGCAATCCAGCACCTTCTGCGCGACACGCAGGGCAGCGAGGCCGTCCTCGAGCGGCACCCGGCAGGGTGCGGCTCCGGTGCAGGCGGCGTGGAAATGGGTGAGTTCGTCGGCGATGGCGTTGGCCTCGCCGATGTCGGGTTGGTCGATGTGGAGCCGGCGTGCCGCCCGCCCCGGCACGTCCAGATAGAGGCCATAGGGGTCTCGCTCCGCGCCCTCGCTGACGTCCTCGAGGCGGACAACCTGGGCACTGCGGTTCAGCAGGTCCACGGAGAGGTAGGCGTCGGGTTGGAAGAGGCGCACCTTCCGCATCGGGTTCAAGCTGACGCGGCTGGCCGTCAGGTTGGCGACGGCCCCGGAGCTGAATTCGATGCGGGCGTTGGCGATGTCCACGCTGTCCCCGGCGATGGCGACCCCATTGGCCGCGACCCGCACCACGTCACCCTCGAGGGCGTGCAGCGCGAGGTCGATGTCGTGGATCATGAGGTCGAGCACAACGGGCACATCGAGTCCGCGCGGGTTGAAGGGGGCGAGCCGGTGCGCCTCGATGAAGCGGGGGCGGTCCAGGTGGTGCTCCGCCGCCCGGAAGGCGGGGTTGAAGCGCTCCACATGGCCGACCTGGACCACCTTGCCGGCTGCGTCCCGGGCCGCCACGAGGGCCTCGGCCTCGGCCAGTGTGGTGGTGACCGGCTTCTCAATGAAGACGTGGCAGCCGGCCGCCAGGGCCATCTCCGCCATGCGGGCGTGGTGGGCGGTGGGCGTCACGATGGCCACGGCGTCCACGGCGGCGAGCAGCGCCTCAGGCGAATCGAATGCCTTCGGTGCCGAGGCCCATGCTTCCGCCTGGACGAGGTCAGAGACGGCCTGGACAGCGGTCGGGTCGGGGTCATGGAGCCCGACGAGTTGCCAGGCGTCCCCTAGGGGTTGCAGGCAACGCAGGTGGATGCGGCCGAGGTGGCCGGCTCCGAGGACACCGATGCGCAGGGGAGAGGACATAGACGGACGAAAGTACCCGGTCGGATGACCCCGGGACGAATGTTGGCAAGCCTTGATTTCCACACCGAATCCCGGCCGGGCCTGCGCCTATTTTCGATGGTCCATGGCCACGACCGCAGCCAATCTCGACGACACTTACCGGCACAAGGGGCTCCGCAAGGCGCTCCTCGACAAGCTGCGCGGCATGGGCATCGCCGACGAGCGGGTGCTCGACGCCATGGACCGCGTGCCCCGGCACCATTTCATGGACGATGCTTTCGTCCATTTCGCATACGACAACAAGGCCTTCCGCATCGGGGCCGGCCAGACCATCAGCCACCCCTATACCGTGGCGCGCCAGACCGAACTCCTCCGCCTTCCGGCCGGAGCCAAGGTGCTGGAGATTGGCACCGGCAGTGGCTACCAGTGTGCCGTCTTGGTTTCCATGGGCTACAAAGTCCACAGCATCGAGCGCCAGAAGGACCTATATGATCGGACGACTCCTTTCCTCAAGAAGCTCGGCTACCGGGCGAGCTGCTATTACGGAGATGGCTACAAGGGAAAGACGGCCTTCGCCCCGTTCGACGGCATCCTGGTCACGTGCGGGGCCCCGTTCATTCCCGAGGCACTGCTTGGTCAGCTGGCAGAGGGCGGTCGGCTCATCATTCCCCTCGATGACCCCGAAGCGGGCGAGGGCAAGCAGACCATGACCGAGGTGCGCCGCATGGACGAGACCACGTTCACGCGCCAGACCCACGGGGCCTTCGCCTTCGTGCCCATGCTCACCGCCCGGTCCGGGGCGGCGGGCTGAGCCTCACTCGCAAGCGCCCCCGAAGTTGGACAGGATGTCCAGCACGTCGTTGACCCCCACGATGCCATCGCCATCCACGTCACCCGGACAGACCGTCAGGCTGGAGACGCATTGGCCGGTGGCCGCATTCCAGACGGTGCCGGTGCCGCAGGCGTCCGCATCACAGCAGGGCATGTTGGGGCAGGTCGACGGGGCAGTGTTCGGACCGTCGCAGTCGACGCCGAACTGGCCCAGCACATCGAGGACATCGGTGACGTTGACCGAGCCGTTGAAATCGATGTCTCCGGGGCAGGTGAGCAGCAGGGAGCGGCAGAGGCCGGCATTGTCATCCCACCAGGTACCTGCTCCACACGCGCCCGCTCCGCAGTTCTCCTGGTCGTCGCAAATCCCGTTGGCGTTGGCGTCTGCCGCACAGTCCCCGCCACAGACGCCGAGGGCGTCGTCGTAGAGGCAGGAGCCATCGTCGACCGTGGCGTCCGCATCGAAGTTGCAAGCGGCGGCATCCGTGCAGCCTGGGACATCGGTCGACAGGGGACAGAGGCCGGGGAACTGCAGGTCCATGTCATAGTCTACGATGCCCGAACTGGTCCAGCCATTGATGATTTGTACGGACCAGCTTCCACTGCCGCTGAGTGGAACGAGGGAAAGGCTGATGTTGGCCGTGTAGATGCCGGCTGTGGAGACGTTCCATCCGCCTGGCCAAGCGCCGGCGGAGGGGTAGCCCGGATCCACGTCGTAGCCGCCAACCTGGAGGCAGTCTCCGCCAGGGGAGCACAGGACGAGCACCATGTCGCCCGGCCACGATCCGCCGCTCTGGGTGTTGCTGAAGTCCAGGGTGATGTCCAGTGCCTGGGGTGTGCCCGAGGCGTCGATGGGCGTGGTCTGGACCCCGGTTCCGGCGAGGGTGGCTGTGAGCCCGAGGATCTCGAGTCCGCCAATCACGCCGCCGTCCGGGCCGCATTCGGCACAGTCGCCGGCATAGATGCAGCCTTCCGTATTGGTGTCTCCGGGGGTGTAGTTGCAGGCGGTGGCATCTCCGCACTGGAGGTCGGTGGTCTCGATGACCTGGTCGCCGCACGTGCCAATGCAACTCGCCGCATTGAACGTGGGGATGAGCGCGTTGTCCTCCACGAGGGGATGGAAGGTCAACGTCTTGCTGCCTCCGGCGATGGCGTGGCAGTAGCTCATGATGGTGCCGAGCTGGCCGGTGGGACTGTCAGTGTATCCGGTGCAGTCGCCCTCCAAGCTGCCGCAGTTGTCGATGGGGCCACCCGGCCATCCGCACCAGTGGGTGTGGTTGGAGCCGCAGTTGTGGCCGATCTCATGGGAGACCACGTCCAGGTTCCAGGCGTAGGTGTTGAGGTCGTAGGTCGTGGTGGAGGAGAGATTGCCGCTGAGGCCGGCGTTGTAGCTGTTGCACAGGCCATTGAGGTAGGCGATGCCGCCCGTTCCGATGTTGGTCCGGATGGTCAGGTAATGCTTCAGGTCCAGCGGAATGGAGTTGAAGTTGGGGTTGTTGTTCCACTCGGAGTTGAACGCACCCAACAAACCGCCGCCGTCGTTGACCACCGTGGCATAGGGGTCCGGGGAAATCCAGATGTGCAGGAACCGCACGTCGAGGGTGATGAGGTCGTTGAGCTCGTTGCGGTAGATCTGGTCGACCGACGCCATGATGGCCAGCGCCCAGTCCACCACGTCGTCCACGTTGGAGCCGAGGGCCTGATAGGTGAATTGGTCCACCTCGAGTCCGACCTCGACGCATTCGAGGAGCGAAGACGCCCGGGATTCGTTGGCTCCCGGTCCGGAATCGGCCGGTGGGAGTTCGGCCTGGTCCTCGACCCCGCAGGTGAAGGTCCGGCCATCCGTGGACGCGTCCACGGGGAAGAGGGCGTGGACATCGCCAGCTCGGCGGTTCAGCTCCCAACGGCGCCCGTCGCGCTGCAGAGAGGCCACCATATGGTCATGGAACAGGATGAGGGTGCCGGTGACCTCGCCTTCGACCTCGTAGGTCACGATCCGGGTGCGGGGCTCCACCGAGCGGAACCCATCCGGTCCGGTCACGGCCACCTCGAAGGCATCACTCCGCACGTCGAACCGCTGCAGCCGCAAGGCCACCTCGCGATCTGGGAAGGGCAGCGCCATGGACGTGCGTTCCGGACGCGCCTCACGCAGGGCCTCGAAGCGCTCGATGTCCAGCTTTAGGCCCACAGCATCTTCGGCTTTGACGGTGGGCAGCAGGTCCGGGGTCAAGGAGACCGTCGTCCAATGGCCGCGGCGTTCCGAAGCCTCTTGGGCATCGGTGGAGGTGGAAACGAAGAGGAGCAGGAGGGGAAGGAGGAGGAGTCGGTTCATCTGCGATGGCGATGTTCCCTCAAGCTACACCGGACCAATGGGGAAACCGTCTCCGATGACAAATGTCACAGCACCCCTTCGAGTGCACCGCGGCCTTCTCGGATCACGTCGGCTTCGCCTGAAGTACAGTCGATCACCGTGGAAGCTTCGAGGTGCCCGAGTCCGCCCCCGACGACAGCATCCACTTGGCTGCCGTATTTCTCGTGAACCAGGCCCGGGTCGGTCATGTATTCGATGGCGTCGTCGTCGCGGTGGACAGAACTCACGACCAGCGGGCGTCCAATCGCCGAGATGAGGGCCTTGGGCACAGCGTGGTCGGGAATGCGGATGCCGACTTCCTTCTTCGACTTGCGGAAGATCCGCGGCACCTTGACCCCCGCGTTGAGGATGAAGGTGAAGGGGCCGGGCAGCGCGCGCTTCATCAGCTTGAAGACCGGCTGGGGCAACGGAGCAACGTATTGACTCACCTGGCTCAGATCTTGACAGAGGAGGGAGAAATTGGCCTCGCTGGGGCTCAAATCCCGGAGGCGGGCCATTTTCTCCAGTGCCTTCGTCGAGCCCAGGGCACAGGCAAACGAGTACACCGAATCGGACGGGATGATCAGGACGCCGTCCCGGCGCAACAACTCCGCCGCCTGCTCCACTTTGCGGAGCTCAGGGGTTTCTTGGTGAATCTCAATGAGCATGCTTAGAAGTTCGGGAATTCCGGCCGGGAAATCAACCCGCGCATCGGACGCAGGTCACGGCTCCGGGCATCAGCAGAAGGCGGCCGGTGGGAATGGGCTCTCCGCACCGCGTGCACAGGCCGAAACGGTCGTCGTCGAGGCGTTGGAGCGCCCGGTCCAGACCCTGCCGTTGCTTCTCAGCCTGCCGCAAGGCGGCCTCGTTGACCGACTTGTTGTTGATGGCGTCCATCCGGCTCACGCGGCCAATGGCCTCGCTCGGGGGAATGGGCTTGGTCAGTTCGCGGTATTCCTCAATCCGCTCATCCAGATCCCGCGCCTTCCGCTCGATGGCCACCCGGATCTTTTCCTTCTCTTCAGGCGAAAGCATGCTCCAATTAAACCCATCTTGGCGGCAATTGTCTCCAACCGATGCGCATTCCACTGCTTTTCTGTCTTTCCATCCTGCCGATCGGCCTCTGGGCACAACCCGAACTCGAGGCCTGGCTCCTCAACACGGACGGGGCCACAGGCCAGTACTGGAACGGCAACAGCCTCGTCACGATGCAAGACGAGTGCGACGTCCAGCTCGTCCAGTACAGCGCCGACAACGTCTATGTCCATGCCACGGGCATCCCGCGGTATGCCACGGCGCCCTTTCCAGACGGCAACCCCTCGCAGGCCACCGCGCAGGATTACCTCTTCCAAATTCCCCGTGAGCCGCAGGAAGGACCGGCGGGCGGCACGGCGACCGGACTCGGTCACACCGGCGTCCTCATCAACGGGGTGGTCATCTTCAATGCGCAGGACGCGTTCAGCTACAACAACCAGGGCTTCTGGCACCAGAACGGAGGCTTCTTCGAGAATGACGGTTTCGACTGCGCCAAGGGCCATCCGGCCATGGGGCGGTACCACCACCACCAGGTGCCGACCCGCTTCGACGACAGCGTCGCGCCCACCAGCGATGTGTGCGGTGACTTCCCCAGCGAGGCGCTCTTCACGGTCGACCCGGCGGCACACAGCCCGCTGATCGGCTATGCATTTGATGGCTACCCCATCTACGGTCCCTACGGATTTGCCAACGCGGACGGTTCGGGGGGAATCGTGCGCATCGAAACGAGCTGGCCGTTGCGCGACATCGCTGTGCGCCACACGCTTCCGGACGGCACGGAGCTCGCGCCCAACCAATTCGGTCCGGATGTCGGGGAGCTCGTGACGCCGGCCATTCCCCCGGGCGCAGCCCCGGTCGCCGCCGTGCTCGGCGCCTACATCGAGGACCACGAATACGTGGAGGGCTCCGGGCACCTGGACGAGTTCAACGGCCGTTTCGCGGTCACGCCCGAGTACCCGGAGGGCACCTACGCGTACTACGCGACGGTGGATGCCGACCACAATGGACAGTATCCCTACTTCTTTCCGGCCTACCGCGGCGTGGTGGAAACCGACAACTTCGGTGGCGGTCCCGGTCCTGGTGGGAGCGGTGGAACCAATGTGACCATCGATGAGGAGGTCGAGACCTGGACGGGCGGGGTGTCGAACATCCCGGCCCTGCGGGATGCCCCTTTCTTCGCCTACCCGAATCCGGCTTCACGGGCGGACCGATTGCGTTTCTCTGGACAGATGCCCGGCCGCCTGATCGTTCGGGATGCTGCAGGCCGCATCGTCGCCGAATGGACCACGGCCGACATGGCAGGCGGCATGGCCATCGATGGGCTCTCCCCGGGCATCCACACCTGTTCAGATGCCTCGGGGTCGACGCGGACTCTGCTCATCATCCGTCCTTGAGAGCGTATGGGCATGAAATCCGCCTTTTTTCTCATCCTGACCCTCCTCCTTGTTTCTCCAACCCATGGACAGTGGGTGCTGGATGGAGACTGGAGTGGCGATGGACGCAAAGTGGAGGCCTCAGATCGGTGGGAGGTGCCCATGTCCATCTCCTTGGGTCCGGGGGAAATCGTGTTGTTGAATGCGGCCTATGATGCCGATGGAGCGGTGGTGCCGCGGTGGCGGGGATTCACCTCCTGGGGCAGCCAGTCGTGGGAAGGAGAGGGGGCATCGGGCGAACGGCCGGTGGACGCTGCGCATGGCACCTGGCAAAATCGGTGGTACATGTTGAGCGAAATGCCCGCTGCGTTGGGGGACTCCCTCGGCAGCCTGATGCGGATTCGGGCCTTTGACGGATCGGCCCCGATTGGGGACTGGGGAGAGGAGGGCGTGGTCGACCTGACCTTTGTGGGCCCTCTCCATGAGGGGGGCAACCTCGACGCGAGGACCGAAAGTGCCGGAGGGCCTCAAGAACTGTGGAACTGGTTGCTCGTGTCAGGCGCGGCATTCGACAGCTGCTGCGCCCATCAGGAATTGCCCGCGTTGTCCATCCTCAGTGCTTGGGACGGCAGCTACCATCCCGACTTTGGCCAAGAAGGGCGCATCGTGCTTGACCCGGATGGCTGGCAGGTGGAGGACAGCGTCCGTCATGAATTCAGCGGCCGTTTCTCGCAGGCCCTGTTCGTGCCCTGGAATCCCGATGAGTCCGATCCAAATGATCCCGACAACATCCGCATCCTGGCCGGTGGCACCTCTGCTTTGGCCGGCGCTTTTCGTCCCTTTCTGGCGATGTTCCGATGGGACGGAACGCTGGAAACCGAATTCGGGGACGGCGGCATCCTGTCCTGGTTCGAGGACGCCAACCTGAACCATGGCGTGCGTGACCTGCGCCACCGGTGGGAGTGGCTCGGACCCGATGCCGGAGTCCACGTCTTATTGGGGACGCCAGAGGGTGAGCCCACTCTGGCAGCGGGCACCATGTCGGCGGGATGGGTGCCGCTTTGGCCGGAACCGTCGCCCGCCTCATGGACCACCTCCATCGAGCCGGGCCTCATGACCAACGACCCCGTGCGCTCTGTGGCGCTGGCCGCCGGATTTGGATGGAAACTCGAGGACGAAACGGTGGTGGTGGGGACCAAGGAGTCCGATCCGGATTGGGACGGCGAGGCCCATCCCGTCTGGTGGACAGGACCCAACACGTCTTTCGGCGGTGTGAACGCCTACTGGACGGAGGACCTGGAATTTCCCAGCCAACGCGTGGGCGCGGCCGTCAGCGCAGGCACCCGATTGTACGTGGCGGGCATCCTGCCCGGTGAGAGCCCGGCCACGAGTTCTTGGATCCTGTCCCGCTGGACGGAGGATGTGTCGGATGTGGCCAGCGTGCAGGCCGAATCGATCGGTCCATGTCCCTATCCGACCGAAGGGGTCGTCGAATGGGCGTGTCCTCCGGGGACCATCCGATGCCGGGACGACCGCGGCAGGCTGCTGGGCGAGTGGCAGCACGTCGGGGGGGCTTTCCGGTTGGATCTTCCCCGGGGTGCGGCTTGGCTCGGGTCCGAGGCCCTCGGATGGCACCGGGTCCGACGGCTTTATTGACTCGGATGGAACCGGGATTCAACGTGGACAAACCGGAGCGCATTCCTGCGGTCATAGAGTGGGGTGGCGGCTAAGTTTGCCTCACGATCCCCGACCCCATGAAGTTCTTCATCGATACCGCCAACCTCGACCAAATCCGCGAAGCCGAAGCCCTCGGCGTGCTCGACGGTGTGACCACCAATCCGAGCCTGATGGCCAAAGAGGGCATTTCCGGCGATGGCGCCGTCCGCCAGCACTACGTCGACATCTGCAACATTGTAGATGGCGATGTTAGCGCCGAGGTCATCAGCACGAACTTCGAGGACATGGTGCGCGAGGGCGAGGAGCTGGCGGCCCTGCACGACAACATCGTGGTCAAGGTGCCCATGATTGAGGACGGTGTCAAGGCCCTGCGCTACTTCTCCGACAAGGGCATCCGGACCAACTGCACCCTCGTCTTTTCAGCCGGACAGGCCCTGCTCGCCGCCAAGGCCGGCGCCGACTACGTGAGCCCCTTCATCGGCCGTCTCGACGACATTTCGACCGATGGCCTGCAGCTCATCTCCCAAATCCGCGGCATCTACGACAACTACATGTTCAAGACGGAAATTCTGGCCGCTTCCGTCCGCCACACCATGCACGTCATCGAGTGCGCCCAGATCGGCGCTGACGTCATGACCGGCCCGCTGTCCGCCATCAAGGGCCTGCTCAAGCACCCGCTCACCGACAGCGGTCTCGAGAAGTTCCTCGCGGACCACGCCAAAGCAGCCGGTGCCGTTCCTGCTTGAGTCCACGAACGACAGTGACACAATCAACGAAAGGCCGGGCAACGCAAGCCTGGCCTTCGTCGTTTCTTTGCCGCATGCGCCTTGCCTTGGTCATCCTCCTTGTGCTCTGCAGCCTGGGGACCCTCTTGGCGCAGCCCGTCTGCTCCTTTGTGGGTGACGCCTCCAATCTGGGTGGGGATTGCTACCAGATCACCGACAACAACGAATGGGAACTGGGCGCGGTCTGGTTCAATGACCAGCTCGACCTCACGCAGCCGTTCATCATCAATGTGGACGTGGAACTGGGCAGCGCGGACGCCGACGGAGCCGACGGCATCGTTTTCGTGATGCAGTCCGTCGGGCCCGCTGCCATTGGCGTGGCCGGAGGAGGCTTGGGCTTCGAGGGGTTCAACCCCAGTTTCGGGGTGGAAATCGACACCTGGCAGAATGTTGACGTGGGCGATCCGGTGGCGGACCACGTGGCCTTTCTCCGGGATGGGGTCAACCTGCACACGGCCCCGTATTTCAACCTCGCCGGTCCCGTGTCCGCCCGCTTGGACGGAGCCAACATCGAGGACGGCCAGCCGCACCAGTTCAAGCTCGAATGGGATCCCGTGCAGCAAATCATGCGGTTCTACTTCGACTGTGAGCAGCGCTTGGTCCTCCAAGAGGACATCGTGGGGGACATCTTCAATGGCCAATCCGATGTATGGTGGGGCTTTACCGGCTCCACCGGCGGGTCCAGCAACCAGCAGTCGGTCTGCATCACGTCCTCGGCCGTGGGACTGCCTCCCGAGCACGGATTCTGTGCCGGAGGTGGGGTGCAATTGGTGCTGCAGTCGACCGAGGAAGGGTCGGTGTCGTGGAGTCCGGTCGAAGGGCTGACCAATCCAAATTCGGCGATCACCGAGGCGCAGCCTGAGGAGACGACCTTCTACACGGCCACTTGGACCGACGTCTGTGGCGAGACCCTCACCGCCGAAACGCTGGTCGAAGTGTGGGATGTGCCGGAGCCCAGCCTTCCCGAGGAGGTGGAGTTCTGCCCCGGGGAGGAGGTCACGCTGGAAGCCCAGGCCCCGGCGGACGCTGCGTCCATCCTGTGGACGGACGGCACGCAGACCGCCGAATGGACGGGAACCGAGGCCGGCTGGCAAGGGGTGGCGGTGGAAAGCGCCGAAGGGTGTTCCGGAACGGACAGCACGTGGGTGGTGGCCCTGTCGGCGTGGGACCTCGACCTGCCCGAAGCGCCAGACCTCTGTGCGGAAGAAGAGTGGCTCATTGCATGGCCGGAGGAAGGCACCGATTGGGCAGTCAACGGGGTGCCCATGCCCGACGGCTGGCTCGCCACGGCTGGAGAGGCCGTGATCACGGCACAGGATGCCACGACGGGGTGCGCCCTCGAGGCGACCGTGACGGTGGGTCTGATCGACCCTTCACCGGCCACATTGTCCCAGGCAGTGGCCATCTGCACCGGACAGTCCGTGACCTTGGACCTGAACATGGACCCGACCTCCACGGTGGTGTGGTCTCCGATCGAGGGGTTGGATGACGCCGCGGTCATCCAGCCCGCAGCGTCCCCCGTGACGACCACCGAGTACACCGCCACCGTCACGGATGTCTGTGGCGTGGAGGAGGAGCTTACCATCGCCGTGGCCGTCCTGGAAGAGCCATCCCCCGAGCTGCCGGACAGCGCGATCCTGTGCGGTTCGGATCAGCTCGAGCTGGACCTCGAGCCGCTGGTCGGTGTGGCCGACCCGCTGTGGTCGGATGGGAGCACCGGCTGGCAATGGCAGGGCGATACACCCGGTTGGATTGGCGTGACCGTGACCGTCCTGCCGGGTTGCGTGGGCAGCGACAGCACGTGGGTCACGGTCGAGCCGGTCGAGGCGCCCAGCATCGAAGTGGGGGCCCTCTGTCCCGGTGAATTTGCCTTTGTGCCCTTCCCGGACGGGTGGACCGATTGGACCCTCGACGGGGAACCGCAGCTCCAGGGTGGACTCACCGTGACCGAGCCCGGTGTTTATTTCGCTGAAGCGGTGTCCGCGAGCTCGGGATGTCCGGTGTCCGTGGGCATCGTCGTGCCGTCCGGCGCCCTGCCCCAGATGGGGCTGCCGGAGGTCGTTGAGTTCTGCCTCGACCAAGTGGTCTACCTCGAGACCGGGGTGCCGGATCCGGTGCTGTGGAACGATGGGCTGACCGGTCCCTCGCGCCAGGTCAACGAGGCGGGCACCTACATCGCAACCCACACCACCGATTGCGGGAGCGTATCCGACACGGTGTCTGTGGTCGAGGTGCCCTGTGGTTGCTTGGTCTTTGCCCCAAGCGCGTTCACGCCGGATGGTGACCTGATCAACGATGCTTGGCGACCCACGCTCGACTGTGAGCCGGAGGAATATGCCCTCAAGATCTTCGACCGCTGGGGGGCGCTCATCTGGGAAACGGAGAACCCCGAGGAGTACTGGACGGGAGGCCACCGCGCCGACAACCGGCCACTCGATGAGAAGCTGTATTACGTCCGGGACGGGATGTACGCGTATCAATTGACCTTCCGGGACCCCACCTCCAGGGTGAGGCGCATCGAGCGCAAGAGCGGCCATGTGCTCATCATCCGCTGACGCTGGCCTGTCCACTTTTGGGACTGTGGAAAACTCCAGGTCCTCCTCGGATACCACGGGAGGAGAGAGCGACGTTGAACGCTTGATTGCGCGAGCATTGCAGATTTGGAATGCTGGCCCCATCGACCAGAACCATGCGGATTGATCGCATCGCACAACTCAGCCTGAAGCCCCTTCAATTGGTCCTGGTCATCCTGGGCTTGTGGGGCTGCTCTCTTTTGGGAGACGAACAGGACATTCCCCGCTACTTGATCGTTCCGGATGTGGCCTTCGTGCCCACGGAGATCCAGGGCACGGCATCCTCCAACATCACCGACCTGTGGGTGTACAGTGCCACCGATGTGGTGGGGGTGTTTCCCCTCCCCGCTGTGGTTCCTCTCCTGCCGGAGGACACGCAGGATGGCGAAGTGCGTCTGTTGGCGGGCATCCGGGAGAATGGCCTGAGCGATCGCAGGGCACCCTATCCCTTCTTCACGGCCTACGAGCAGTTGAACTTTCCCGACCCGGGCATGCGGGACACCGTGTCGCCCGAAATCGGACTGGTGGAGGACGTCCGCCTGCTCCGGGTGGAGGATTTCGAGACGTCCAATGTCTTTGGTTCCATGATCGGAGGTGTCGGCTTGCAGCGGGTGGATGCGGAGGGCCAGGTGTTTGAGGGGGACGAATCGGGCCGGATCGAGGTGTCCGTGGGGGCTGAAGCCGTGCGGGTTCGGACGGTAGAACAGGAATACGAGTTGCAGAACGGGGCCCCGGCCTTTCTCGAGATGGACTACCGGTGTGACCAGCCCTTCGCGGTCGGTCTGTTCGGCTTTCGGAATGGCCAGGAGTGGCAGCACCCCGCGATGGTCCTGACGGCGACCGATGACGGGGTGGACCCGGAGTGGAACAAGATTTACATCGACTTGGCTCCGCTCGTGACGGCGCAAGGCTCAGCGGACCATTTCGAGGTATACTTCGAGTGCTTTCTCCAATCCGGCCGGTCCACAGGCACCGTCGGACTCGACAATGTGCGCATCTTGACCTATTGACCATGCTCCCCGATCCCGCCGCACTGGCCGATACGGCCAAACCCATCACTGCCTCGGCCAGGCGCTGGGCTGGGCTGCGGTATGTGCTGGGGGACGGGCTCGCCTCGGTGGTCGCCTGGACGACCCTTTTCCTTTTCCGGAAGCGATCCTTGGAGTTGGCCCCGGCCTATCTCGAGACCTGGTTTCCCACGCGGTTGTTGGAAGACGGCAATTTCCTGTTTGGGACGGTGTTCGTGCCCATGTTCTGGATTGGCCTGTACGGCCTCGCCGGCATGCATTCGGAACCCTTCCGGCGGCACCGGTCCCAGGAGGTGGGTCAGGTCCTCTGGGTGACCCTGCTTGGCTCCCTGACCCTCTTCTTCGTGCTCATCCTGGACGACCAGATCAGCACCTACACGCAGTATTACCAGTCCCTGCTCGTGCTGTTCGGAGCACAGATGCTGGCCGTGTTGGCCCTTCGCCTTCCGCTGACGACGCGGACGGTCAAGCGGGTTCACCGCGGGGAGATTGCGTTCAATACCCTCGTCGTCGGGTGCAATGAGCGGGCGGCGGAGATGGTCCGCGAGATTCGCGCACTCCGGCGCAGTCCCGGATTCCGGTTTATCGGCGTCGTGCGCGTGGGGAACGAGGAGGATCGGGCCCTCGACGGCATTCCCTGTGTCGGGGCCATTGGCGAATTGGCGACGCTCATCCGGGAGCAGGAGGTGGAAGAGGTCATCCTGGCCATCCGGAGTTCGGACCACGGGGAGTTGGAGGCCATCATGGGCGAGCTCGAGGGACTCGGGGTGGGGGTGAAGATTGTTCCTGACATCTATGACATCCTTTCTGGGTCGGTCCGGATGCAAAGCCTGTTCGGCGCTCCGCTCATCGCCATCCGCCGGGACATCATGCCGTCATGGCAGGTGGCCGTCAAACGGGCCATCGACGTGGTGGCCAGCGCCCTCGCCCTCGTGCTCCTCATGCCGCTCCTCCTGTGCATCGCCATCGGTGTCAAGTTGGGATCCACCGGGCCGGTGCTGTTCCATCAGGAGCGGGTCGGCCGTTGGGGACGTCCCTTCACCATCCACAAGTTTCGCTCCATGTACACCAATGCGGAGGAGCAGGGCCCCCAGCTTTCCCGGGACAACGATCCGCGCATCACACCGCTCGGTCGGTTCCTCCGAAAATCCCGGCTGGATGAGCTGCCCCAGTTCTACAATGTGCTCGTCGGGGAGATGTCCCTGGTCGGTCCGCGGCCCGAACGGCAGCACTACATCGATCTCATTTCCCAACAGGCACCGCATTACCGGCATTTGCAAAAGGTCCGACCCGGCATCACGTCCTGGGGGCAAGTCAAGTATGGGTACGCCGAGAACGTGGACCAGATGGTTCAGCGGCTCCGGTTCGACCTGATCTACATGGAGAACATGTCCCTCAGCCTGGACATCAAGATTCTGGCCTACACCGTCTGGATTGTGCTCCGCGGCCGAGGAAAGTGAGGCACCGCTTCGTCGACGGTGCCGAAGACGACTTCGTAATGAGTTAAATTCGGGCTGCCATGCCCTGCCATCTTTCTGGTTTCCTGAAGGTTGTGATGGTCCTGTCGTGCGGGCTCCTCGGGGGGCTCACAGCCTGGGCGCAGGAGGCCGATGGCCAAGCGGTCGAGCGGTACCGCGAACTTGTGGTGGAGGTGCTCGAGGCGCGCCTTCAGGCCGAAGTGGTGCCGGAGGGCAACCGGATTCGCCTGCGGACCTCGCCCAACCGCTTGCTCAAAACCATGCGTGATGTGGTCCGGGCTTCGGCGCCGTACTATTTCGAAGGGGGAATCGGTGAGTTCCGGCGGTTCTCCGCCCGCGTCACAGAGGGAATTTCCGAACTCGATGGTCAGACCCTGTCTTCTACGCCCCGTGGGTGGACTGAAGAGGACTGGCGGTATTACGAAGTGGAGCGGGCCATTCAGGACGTGATGATTCTGGTGGCCATGGACGTCGGGGTCTATGCCAATGGGTTCCTGTCCGGAGAGGTTCGAACCCGGTCGGATCTCGCCCGGGATTGGGAGGATCTTCAAGGGGGCAGTGACCCGTTGAGTCCTGAGCCCCTGCCCGATTTTGGAGGCGGTGCGCGGGACGAGAGCAGCTTGGATGGGCTGGGGGGTGGTTCCAGCACCAATCCGGATGACGACGCCCTCCGCGCCTTGGAAGGGGCCATCCGGGAGCTCATCGGCCGCGTCGAGGCCCTGGAACGAGGGGGAACACCCCGACCGCCGGGAGGCGGCGTGTCTGGAGGCGGATTTCCCACTGCCGGTCCGGATGGAGGATGGTCACCTGGTGGCCGAACGATGTTCCCCGGGGGCTTGCCGGAGTCGTTCACCCTGTCGTTTCCTGAAGGCAGTGCGGCGCTGGGCCTGAGCGCGGAGTATTCGCTCAATACGCTTGTGGAATGGATGGCGGCCCGACCGGATCTTCGGGTGCTCGTCACCGGGCACAGCGATGCGACGGGCAGTGAGCGGACCAACATGGAACTCAGCCGCCGCCGGGCCCAAGTGGTGCGTTATTACCTTCTGGAACGCGGAGTGTCTCCCGAGCGGGTGGCCTCCGCCCACTTCGGTGAAAGCCGGCCTGAATGGGGCGGAGCATTCGACCGCCGGGTGGAGGTTCGGCTGCTGGTCGATTGACTCCGAGGCGGGATTCCTCCCGCGTGCGTCACCTTTGCTTCATGAAAATCGTCTGCATCGGCCGAAACTATGCGCAGCACGCTGCGGAGCTCGGCAATGCCGTTCCGTCCGAACCGCTCTTCTTCTTCAAGCCGGAGAGCGCCATTCTCCACAAGGACCATCCTTTTGCCATTCCCGAGTGGACGGAGGATTGCCACTTCGAGGTGGAGGTGATTGTGCGGATGGACCGGGCAGCCAAGTGGATCGGGAAGGAACACGCCGGACGTTGCTACACCACCGTCGGACTCGGCCTCGATTTCACCGCGCGGGACGTGCAGTCCGCTCTCAAGGCCGCCGGCAAGCCTTGGGAAAAGGCCAAGGCGTTCGATGGTTCGGCCGTGGTGTCCCGGGAATTCGTTCCCATCGAGGAGCTCGGAGGCGACATTCAAAACTTGACCTTCAGCCTGCTGAAAAACGGGGAGACAGTCCAGTCGGGAAGCACGGCGGAGATGCTCTTTCCGGTGGATGCCCTCATCGCCAACGTGTCGAAGTACAGCACGTGGAAGACGGGCGATCTCCTGTTCACGGGCACGCCGGCTGGCGTCGGGCCCGTGCAGTCCGGTGACCGCCTCGAAGGCCGCCTTGAAGGCCGCACGATGTTCGAGGTCGACGTGGTCTGAAGGGCGTGTAGCCCCCAATCCAGGATCGGTTCGGCCGGGCCGTACCTTTGTAGAATGGAGCCATTGCGCGTCTTTGTGGTCGGCTATATGGGGGTTGGAAAGAGCACGAGTGGCTCCCGCCTGGCCCGCCTCATGGAGCTGCCGTTCCTCGACACGGATGCGGAATTGCGCCGGCGGCATGAGTGCAGCATCAATGCCCTCTTTGACCAGCGGGGAGAGGAGGGGTTTCGGGCGTTGGAGCAAGACCTCTTGCGCGAACTGGTGGCAGACCACCCTCGGATGTTGATTTCCACGGGCGGGGGCACACCCTGTCATGGAGACAACATGGCCTTCATGAAGGAGCACGGGACGGTGGTCTATCTGAAGATGCCTGCCGAGGACCTCGTGGAGAGGCTGCGCGGTCGGGCCGACCAACGTCCCCTCATTGCCGGCATTGCCGATGAGGAATTGTCCGCCTTCGTGACAGACCACCTCGGCGGCCGGGAAGACGCTTATGGTCAGGCGCACATCACGGTCGATGCGCGGCATTTCGATGAGGACCGCATGAAGTCGGTCCGCAGCTTGATCGAGGGCGAGGTGGGGTTCAATCCATGAGGACCGCCTCGTCGGGACCGGGACCGCTGAGCCGCACATCGATGTGCGCCTTGAGGTTGGTCGAGAGGCTCATGCCGACGTAATCAGCACGCACTGGGAAACGCCGGTGGATGCGGTCCACCAGCACACACATGGCAATGTGGCGGGGCCGGAAGGGCAGGAGGTGGGCCACAGCATGCAGGAGGGTCCGCCCGCTGTTGAGGACGTCGTCGACCACGATGATGGTGGCTCCGTTCAGGGATTCGGCGGCGAATTCATCGCCATGGCGGTCCGTGACGACGATGGGGTGGTCGAGCGGGGCGTCCTTGTCAAGTGACACCGTGAAGCCGGACACGGCATTTTCCGAGATGGCTTCGAGTGCGTCCACGATGCGCCGGGCCATGACCGTGCCTTGCCCGTCGATGGCCGCAATGGCGATGAGTGGTGCGGCATGATGGTCCTCCAGGATCTGGCGGGCGATGCGCTGGATGCACCGCTCGATGCGCTGGGCATCGAGGATGACGGCTTCTTGGGTGGGGGCGTCCGCGCTCATGGTGTGCCAATTTCGGGTTTTCCGTCGTCTCCCTGCACGGCGTCCGGATTGAATTCCAACAGCGCCACCGCCTCCACATGGGCGGTGTGGGGGAATTGGTCCACGAGCTTGAAGGCCTCGAGCCCGTATCCGGCCTCGCGGAGGGCAATCAGGTCCCGCGCCTGGGTCGCGGGATTGCAACTGACGTAGACGATCCGTTTGGCCCGCAACCGGATCACCTTGCGCAGGGACTTGGGGCTGATTCCACTTCGAGGCGGATCGAGCACGATGGTGCCGATGCGGCCCTTGTATTCGGGATGGTCCAGCAGGAACCGGCCGACATCGGCTGCGTGAAATTCGATGCCGTCGACT